>JALXCS010000063.1 GCA_026990815.1 Methylomonas sp.
ACACGATAATTCTTTTAAACAACAAGAAGGATTCCGGTTTTCCGCTCGCGATGCCAGCATTGTTCGAAGTAAAATGCTTAATATTCCAGTTGTCTTGGGTTCGGCAACACCTTCACTGGAAAGCTTTCATAATGCGGTCAGAGGACGATATCATCATCTTAAGCTATCACAACGAGCGGGAGAGGCCAGCAAGCCAGTGATTCAACTGCTGGATATTCGTAACAAACAAATCCAGGAGGGTTTTTCCGAGCAATTATTGGCTCAAATCAGTCAAACCCTAGAGAAACGAGAGCAGGTTTTAATTTTCCTTAACCGCCGCGGTTATGCACCGGTCCTGATGTGTCACAGCTGTGGCTGGATTGCCCGCTGTCGTTGTTGTGATGCCAATCTGGTTGTGCATTTCAATGAAAAAAAACTCCGTTGTCATCATTGTGGTCAGGAACAAATACTGTCCAATCAATGCCGCTCTTGTCGGAGTAAAGAATTGAGGCCGATTGGCTTGGGTACGGAAAGAATCGAACAGGCCTTACAGGGTTTTTTCCCCAACTATCGAACTATTCGACTGGACAGAGACACCACGCAACGCAAAAACCAACTTGAAGAGCAATTACAAGTCATCAATTCCGGGCAGGCAGATATTATACTAGGTACTCAAATGCTAGCTAAAGGCCATCATTTCCCAAATGTCACTTTAGTCGCCATGCTGGATGTAGATAGCGGATTATTCGGAATTGATTATCATGCTCCGGAAAAACTGGCACAAATGATTGTTCAGGTTTCTGGAAGAGCCGGAAGAGCAGAAAAGCCTGGGAAAGTTATTTTACAAACCCGCAAACCGGATCACCCTTTATTACTGACTTTAATTTATCAAGGTTACAGTCATTTTGCCCGTTTTGCGCTTGTTGAAAGGCGAGCGGCGCAACTTCCTCCATTCAGCCATCAGGCTTTATTCAGGGTTTTAGCAGTGGACAAGCAAGCGCCAATCAGGTTTTTGCAGCAAATAGCCGGTTTTTTGAATCCTGTCGGCAATAATATCGAGGTGTTAGGGCCGGTACCGGCCCCGATGGAAAAACGCGCTGGTCGTTATCATTATCAATTACTGATACAATCTGGTAAACGTTCCGAATTGCATGATTTACTGGATCGGCTGATGTCTGAAATCGGGACCATGAAACTGGCGAAGAAAGTTCGTTGGTCGCTGGATGTAGACCCTGTTGATTTGTATTAATCTAATTGGATAATACCCCGCATTTCATGGATAATACACGGTTACTTTGTGTCCGGAACAGTTGTTTAGACCATGAAACAAAAACTCGCCTCAGTTATTGAAAAGGCTTTATCTGAGATAAAAAACCAAGGCATTATTGATGGGGCAGTAACGCCTAAAATCACCATTGAACGAACGCGTGATCCTCAGCATGGCGATTTTGCCTCCAATGTTGCCATGATTCTGGCCAAACCGGCTAAAATGAATCCCAGACAACTGGCTGAAAAAATAGTTAATGCGTTACCTGAAGACGCTGCAATCAGGAACATTGAAATTGCGGGCCCTGGATTCATTAATTTTTTTATCAATCCAAATGCACAATATCAAATAATCCCGCAAATTCATGATCTCGGTCATGAATTTGGAAAAAGCAACATTGGCTGTGGAAAAAAAATACAGGTTGAATTTGTTTCTGCAAATCCTACCGGTCCATTGCATGTTGGTCACGGGAGGGGGGCGGCATACGGTTCAGTCGTTTCTGATTTGCTGGAAGCAGTCGGCTTTGATGTACACCGTGAGTATTACGTTAATGATGCCGGCCGACAAATGGATATTTTGGCCACCAGCATCTGGTTACGATATCTTGAAGAATGTGGAGAAGTCATACCTTTTCCTAGTAACGGATATCGGGGCGATTATATTAGAGATATAGCCCGGGAAATTCATCAGCATTCTGGAAACGACTATCGTAAACCGGTAGAACTGGTTCTGGAAGAGCTTCCGGCGGATGAAGCGCAAGGCGGTGACAAAGAGGACCATATTGATGCATTGATTAATCGCGCCAAGGAATTACTTGATACATCACAGTATGAAGACATTTTTTCGATAGGGCTAAAATTGATTCTTGATGATATTAAAGAAGATCTGGCTGAATTTGGTGTAACTTTTCAGGAATGGTTTTCAGAGCGTCGATTGATGTTAAACGGATCTGTTCAGGATGCCTTGCAACGGCTTGATGAAGCTGGTTATCTGTATCAAAAAGATGGCGCAACCTGGTTCGCTTCTAGTCAGCTTGGTGATGAAAAAGACCGGGTTGTGGTTCGGGATAATGGGCAAACCACTTATTTTGCTTCTGATATTGCTTATCACATGAACAAGCTGGACCTGGGGTTTGATCAAATTATTGATATTTGGGGAGCCGATCATCACGGTTATATCCCCAGAGTAAAAGCAGCTCTACAGGCTTTGGGAGCTAACCCGGAAAAACTGAAGGTGTTGCTGGTACAGTTTGCAATTCTGTATCGCGGCAAAGAAAAAATTCCCATGTCAACACGTGCAGGAGAATTTGTAACCTTAAGGCAACTTCGCAATGAGGTTGGTAAAGATGCTGCCCGTTTTTTTTACGCCATGCGCCGTTCTGAACAACATCTGGATTTTGATTTGAAGCTTGCCACCTCAAGGACCAATGAGAATCCGGTCTATTATGTTCAGTATGCTCATGCCAGAGTTTGTAGCGTATTTCGCCAACTGGACGAGAAAGGCTGGACACGGAATATTCCACAAGGCATGGCTAACCTGGCCAAGCTCAACCAACCGCATGAATCCGATTTGGTCACCAGTTTGACCAGGTATCCTGAAATTGTTGAAAAAGCCGCCCTGAAATATGAACCGCATCAACTCATCCTTTATTTGCGCGAATTGGCCAATGAATTCCATACTTACTATAACGCCCATCAATTTTTGGTTGAAGATGCTGATTTACGAAATGCCCGGTTAAATTTAATTGATGCCATCAAACAAGTGATCGCTAATGGACTAGACTTATTGAATATAAATGCTCCAGAATCAATGTAATGGCAAGAGATTACAAACATAGAACATCATCGCACCGCAGAAAACGCAGCCAATCTGAAGCAAAGGTTAGCTGGTGGCGCTGGCTGTTGGTTGCCCTTTTAATAGCAGGATTTGCCTGGGGACTGAGTTTTCTTGGCGATTCAGCTCCTGAAAAGCAAATACAGGCAGTTACTAAGCCGCTTGCTGTTATTCCGGTAAAGCCGGAGAACAAACCGGCTAAAAAAATAGTTAAATCAGAACCAGAACAAATCGAGCCACAATTTGATTTTTACAACCTTCTGGAATCCAAAGAAGTGCGAGTTCCCGATTATGAAATAAAAACCCGCGCCAGAGAAGAAAAGGTTGGAAAAGCCAAATCTGCCCAATATGTTCTGCAAGTCGGCTCATTCAGGGAATATCAGGAAGCTGACAAGCTAAAAGCTCGCTTGGCTTTCATGGGAATACAATCGAAAATTGAAAAGGCCAAGGTCGGTAATATTATCTGGAATCGCCTGAAAATTGGCCCTTATGCAAAGTTATCCACGGTTGAGCGGGTCCGAAAACGGCTTAAAAGTGAAGGCATAGCGACCATCGTCACTGAGTTGAAAGGATAAGCCTAGGGTTATTTCAGAAAAGCCCGAATGCCTGCAATACCCTGCGCTCCGCAACTGATGGCGCGTTCCTGATCTGACATAGCCATACCGCCTAGAGCGTAAACAGGAATCTTGGCTTGATTGACCAGTTGTTCAAATTTATCCCAACCTAATGTAATTGCGCCTGGATGTGATTCGGTTGGTAGAACCGGTCCAAGTACAGCAAAATCTAAGTGATGATATTCTGTCATCTGTAGATCTTCCAGAGTATGGCAGGATGCGCCAACCCATTTAAAGCCATTAGGCATTCCGGACAAGCGTTTTAAATCGGCACTAGTTAAGTGCAAGCCATCTACCTCTAAACACTCGGTATTTGCCATTGACGAATTCAACAACAACTGAATCTGATTTTTTTTACAAACCGTGTTAGCGAACTGGATAAATCTTTTGATTTCATTCTCTGCGAGCGATTTCGCTCTAAGCTGGATCAATTTAATATCTTTGCTAATTAAATGAGTAAAGTCTCGTTGCAAATTTTCCAGCTTTTCGCCATCCAAGATAGCATAATAACGCAGTAAACATGCTGCAGAAATAATTGGCAAATTAGCGGCAGGAAAATCATATTGGCATAAATCATTAGATGCAACCCAACGAATTGGTTGCCCCTCACATGCCATCAATTCGCCTGAGTATTTATCAACCTCCCAAACATCCAGGCAGACTGTTAAATCCGAATATTGATGATTAATTTTAATCAGAGGAGTAGCCAGTTGTACTGTCAGGTTTAATTCTTCTTTTATTTCTCGAATCAAAGCTTGCTGGACATCCTCTCCTGGCTCCAGCTTTCCACCTGGAAATTCCCATAAATCTCCCTGGTGTAAATGCTTGTGCCTTTTCGAAATCAATATCTTATTAAATTGATTTTTTATAACCGCGACTGCTACATGAACTGGCTGAATTTCAAGCATGATGGCAAACCAAGATCAGGTTCTATATTCCGCATTAATCCGCACATAATCATAAGAAAAATCGCAGGTTAAAACTTCTTCCTTGGCTTGTCCCCTACCCAGCAAAATAGTAACGGTTATTTCTTCCTGTTCCATGACTTTCTGACCGGCTTTTTCGGTATAGCTTTCAGCGCGACTGCCATTTCGGACGATACAAACATCCCCCAGAAAAATAACGATCTTTTCAATCTTGATATCTTCGATATCAGCACGACCGACAGCGGCCAGAATTCTTCCCCAGTTCGGATCGCTTGCGAAAAATGCAGTTTTAACCAAGGGCGAATGAGCAACTGTTTTTGCAACCCTGACCGCTTCGTAAGTATCCCTCGCCTGCTCAACGACAATCCGAATTAATTTGGTGGCCCCTTCTCCGTCTCTGATGATCGCTTCTGCAAGCTCCTGAAAAACTTCTTCCAATGCAGCATGGAAAGCATCAAAACCTGGACAGGATTCAGTAATTTCGTTTGCATCAGAATGTCCGCTAGCCATTAAAATACAAGCATCATTAGTGGAGGTATCTCCATCCACTGTAATCCGGTTGAAGGTTTTTTCAGCAAGATTATCCAGAAACCATTGCAATAAACTTGTTGAAATTTTGGCATCAGTAGCAATAAAGGCCAGCATGGTAGCCATATTTGGCTGAATCATTCCCGAGCCTTTGGAAATCCCGCTGATAGAAATGTTTTTTCCATCGATTTCTATTACCCGGGATGATCCTTTCGGGAAGGTATCTGTTGTCATAATGGCTTTTGCAGCGCTGTCCCAGTTATTATCAGCCTGATTTTGAACAGCCAGGGGGATGGCTTTTTTAATTTTTTCAACTGGCAGCGCTTCGGCTATTACGCCCGTTGAAAAAGGTAGAACCTTGTCCACTATTCCATTCAGCGCTACCGCCAGACTACCGCAGGTTTCCCAGGCATCCTGTATGCCCTGATGACCCGTCCCGGCATTGGCATTGCCAGAATTTACCAATAGCCAGCGCGGCTGATTCGGCAGATTCTGTTTTGCCACAATGACCGGCGCTGCACAAAACGCATTTTGGGTAAACACGCCAGCACAAGTCGAACCTTCAGCCATTTCTACGACCAGCAAATCAGTGCCCCCATCTTTTTTTATTTCCGCACTGGCTGTTCCCAACTTTATCCCGGGAATGGGATTTATTTCCGGAAATTTGTTTTTTCCAACTGCCATTACTTACCCCAAAAATTCAAGCAAATTAAGAGCAAGCGTTAAAGTCACTCGCTCTTGAAGAAAGGATTAATAATTTTGATTCCAGCTATTTGTCGTTCGTTCATTTATAGCTTACGATAATTATATCAACAATTATTGTTGCTTAAATTTTTGAAAGCACGCTTGCCCGACCAATCCACTGATGATCTCTTTCTAGTTGAAGGCATTTGTTTTTTATTTGATCAATGATTTCGCTTTGCTTGGATATCGCTTTCGGAACAATGACTTCCAGCTCAATTTTGCCATCTAGATAATGAATCCTGAAATCAATGTCTTCGCTCAATTCCCCAAGATATTGTGCGAGAAGCTGATCTATCTGCTTTCTGCTAGGTAATTCTGTCTTGTTTTGCTTGAATTCATCGTCTTCAGGATCAATATGCACCAGAACATCAACAATATCGTCAAAATGTGCTTTTAGATTATCTCTAACGGTGTCCGCAATCATATGACCTTCAGAAACGGTAATTTTAGGATCGACGACAATATGGGCGTCTACAAATGAATCTTCTCCCATTTGCCGGGTTCTCAGTAAATGAATACTTTTGACCCCTTCCGTCAACTTGATAACCCGGCGAATATCGTTAATCTGGGCATCTGATAGTGATGTATCCACTAATTCTCTGACGCTTTCCAAAATTAGAGACAGTCCAATTTTTGCCACCATCAAGGCAACAATTATTGCTGCAACAGCATCAGCAAAAGGGTAACCATATAGTACGGCAATAATGCCAAATAACACCACAATTGAAGAGATAGCATCACTGCGATGATGCCAGGCATTTGCTAATAACAGTTTTGAGCGGGATTTTTTAGCCACTCGCTTGGTATATTGAAATAGCCATTCATTGGCCAGGATTGAAATGGCCGCAATAATTAAGGTATCTTTCTTGGGAACCAGCAGTTTTTCCGGATGCAGGATGCGTTCCAGCACATCCCAGGCAATACCGGCAGCGACCACGAATAATGCTCCGCCGAGTATTACTGTGGCAATGGTTTCGTAACGTCGGTGGCCATAAGGGTGATCGTGGTCTGCCTCGCGGCTGCCAAGTTTGATCGCAATAATGACAAATACATCTGTCATTAAGTCAGCCAGGGAATGAATGCCGTCGACAATTAGTGCTTCTGATTTGCCTATAACACCAAAAGTGATTTTAATAGCCGCCAATAAAATATTGACCAAGCCGGCGAGGTAGGTCACTTTGGATTTAAGCCGCGTCACCTGCTCAGCATCGTAAGCTTTAACCATTATTCACCAACCTGAAGAATCACAATATATTCACCTTCATCAGCACTTGTTTCTATTACCTGATGGCCATTAATACGACACCAGGCGGGGATATCCTGCATCACACCAGGATCAGTACAAATCACTTCCAGTTGTTGTCCGGAAAGCATTTTCTTGACTTTATCCTGAGTGCGAATAACCGGGAGTGGGCACAATAAACGCCGCGCATCAAGAATTTCCCGATTCATACAAACCACTCCTTCGGAATTTCATCTGCTGCCAGTGGCTTTACGGTTATTTGTTTTTCTGATCCATCAGGCAAAAGGATTTTAACTTTAACCAGTTCCGCATCCCTGCCCTGACCGTATCGAGCGGTAATTTGTGCGGCCAATTGTAAATCCTGTTCAGAAAGCTGGCCATCCAGTAATGTTAATGGGCCACTATGGCTTGCGCAGTTCATACTGATGAAATCCTTTTTATAGCCTTGTAAAAAAAGGCCCTCACCTTCTTCACGAGCAATTATCATTTTAAAATTCGGTTTGGGTCGAATGTGACGACCCACTTTCAATAACATGACGTCATCTAGCTCATATTCCTTGTTGCCACGCGCCTGCCATAAATCTACCAGTTTTTTTGAATAACTTTCATCTGTCAAAAAACAACAGCCACCAGCTGGTTGCGCATAATCCACAAAGCCATATTTTTCTGCCAAAGCCATTTGCGGTTTTCTTGATCGACCACTGAAATCATAGAGTTCTTCCCGATTCACCCAGCCTTCCCGTTCAGGAAGGGTAGGCGGCAAATTTTTAGCGCACAAAGGACGCAATAAACGCTCATTTGCGCCAGACTCATTTGCCACTACTGGCATGGTTTCCTTGCGCTGCGACATTGGTCGCTGGCCCATCACTTCACCGGTAATTATGAAGTCAAAATCGTTTTCCTCAATCCATTGTTTGGCTTTGTTGACCATGAAAATTTTGCAATCCAGACAAGGATTCAAATT
>JALXCS010000064.1 GCA_026990815.1 Methylomonas sp.
AAATTCCGGTGTGTGATTTCTTCTTTTCTTGCTCATTGTTTTTTCCTCTCTTTTTGGATATTACAATAAAGCAGTTTTATCACTTAAGCCTCTGTCTGGTTTCTTAGGGCCATTTCTGATTTACTAATATTAATTTGCTCGCCATTCACCAAAATGAAAGGGTCTTTAATAAGCCAAATAGATACTTTTTTACCATTTTTTAGTTCCTGAATAATGTTTTTATCTTTATGATGTCAAACGTATTTTTCTTTTTTGAGCCAACGATCCTCAAAATTGTAAGAATATTCTCCAGCATACATAACATCATCTTCGACTAAGATTAAGTATGCTGATTCTCCGATTTTACAAATAGAAGGATCAATCAGTTTAATGCATAAATTTATAGAAATATTTTTCCCATTCCACCTAACATCATGAGAATCATTGCTTTCATAAAAATGTCCAACTTCAATGAAATCAAACCCTGCATATTTTTTTTGTTTATATGTCATTGGTAAATAAGCCCCTTAATTGAAAGACTAAAAGTTTCAGTTACACAGTTATTTCTATTTCCTTTTCGTTTTCACTTATATGCTCAAAATCATTTTGATTCTGCTGAAAAATTTCAGCCCTGGCTTTATTTGCCATTGCAGCAGCCTGACTAGCAACCGCTTTATCCTGAGCAGATGGATTAGTCGGCGCCAGTGCCGCGCGACGAATTGTTTCTGCCTTTTTTAAAGTTGCAATCGGGTCTCCTACAGCAGCAGAAGTATCAATGTTGACTTCTCCACCGATAGCATAGCTTGAGCCGTCCGGTCCTTTTTCATAAGTAAAACTGGCACCACCCATCGCCAAACCACCGGCAGCGCTGAGATGAGCTTGCTCATGGGTTTTTACTTCGCGGTCTCTGGATTTTAGATATTCCAGTTTCTGTTGCTCTTCCTGGGAGAATTCCTGATTGATGGATGTTTCGGTAGTTTCCGGTTGAATTTCTTCCGAATCTTTTTCGTTATTGTATACTTCCGGTTTGCTTTCAGAGATGCCTGGAAGAACAGGAGGTAGGTGACTTGAGATGGAAGCAAGCATGGCCAGACTATAATGATAATTTGATAAAGCTAAAAATAGCAGAATCTGAAAAGTCTGACCGGAACAGTATCACGTATAATATAAAAATTTTGTTTTGCCGTTGATGAGCAGTATTCCAGAACAAATTCAGCAATTAATTCGTCAGTTACCGAAATGCCTGAATAAGGACCGGTTTCATATAAAGCGACATCTGGATAGGGCGCGTAGTGAACACCAAAAAGGCAAGCAATTGTCGATTTCACTTAAGGACATTGCACAGCGTATTGAGCAATCCATTCATGCACGAAAAAAACGCAAGGACAGCATTCCTATTCTTGAATATCCTGATTTACCGGTAACGGCTAAAAAGGATGAAATTGCCGAGCTAATCAAGAAAAATCAGGTTGTTATTGTCTGCGGGGAAACGGGATCAGGAAAAACCACCCAGTTGCCTAAAATTTGTTTATCGATAGGGCGGGGCAGCGCTGGTTTTATTGGCCATACCCAACCGCGGAGAATTGCTGCACGTACGGTTGCTGACCGGATTGCCGAAGAGCTAGGTGAAAAAGTGGGAGGCACAGTTGGGTATAAAGTCCGCTTTCATGACAAAACCCGAGACCAGTCATTAATCAAGTTGATGACGGATGGTATTTTGCTGGCTGAATCGCAAAATGATGCTTATCTGAATCAATACGATACCATTATTATTGATGAAGCCCATGAGCGTAGTCTGAATATCGATTTTCTGCTTGGTTACCTGAAATGGCTGCTACCTCGCAGGCCCGATCTGAAACTGATTATCACTTCTGCAACCATCGATCCCGAGCGTTTCTCTAGGCATTTTAATGATGCGCCTATTATTGAAGTATCTGGCAGAACCTATCCAGTTGAAATCCGTTATCGCCCAGTAGAACAACTGGAGGAAGATGATGAGACCACGCCGGATCTACAACAGTCGATAGTCGATGCAGTGGACGAATTGCAACGGGATATTGCAGGCGATATCCTGATTTTTCTCAGTGGTGAACATGAAATTCGGGAAACAACAGAATCACTTCGCAAACACAATTTGAAGAACTGCGAGATTCTTCCTCTTTACGCCAAATTAAGTGTCAGCGAACAGGAGCGGGTTTTCAAACCGAAAGGCCAGCGGCGAATTGTGCTGGCGACCAATGTTGCTGAAACTTCTTTGACCGTACCGGGGATTCGTTCGGTAATTGATACTGGACATGCCCGAATCAGTCGTTACAGCCATCGCAGTAAAATTCAGCGACTGCCGATTGAAAAAATCTCCCAGGCCAGCGCCAATCAGCGGGCCGGACGCTGTGGACGGGTTGCTGAAGGGATTTGCATTCGCCTGTATTCGGAAGATGATTTTCTTGCCAGACCGGAATTTACGACACCGGAAATTTTGCGCACCAATTTGTCATCGGTAATTCTGCAAATGGCCAGTTTAAAGTTGGGCGAGATAGAAAAATTTCCTTTTGTGGAACCGCCGGAAAGCAAGATGATCCGCGATGGCAAGACTTCATTGCAGGAAGTCAATGCGCTGGATAAAAATGGCAAATTGACTGATACCGGGCGGCGACTGGCTAAATTACCGATTGATCCCAAATTGGCACGAATGCTGTTGGAAGCCAACAAGCAGCATAGCTTGACGGAAGTGGCCATTATCGTTTCCGGATTGAGTATTCAGGACCCCAGAGAAAAACCTGCCGATAAAATGCAACAAGCAGATAGCAAACATGCGGCTTTTCGGGTTGAAGATTCGGATTTTCTGACCTTGCTGAATATCTGGAATATTTTTGAAGACAAGAAAAAACATCTTTCCAACAATAAATTGCGCAAGTATTGCCGGGATAATTTTCTATCCTATCTCAGGATGCGTGAATGGCATGATATTCATACCCAGATTATGCAGGTTATCAAAGGCGAACTAAAGCTCAAACCCAATCAGGTTCCTGCCAGTTATGAAGAAATTCATCGGGCATTATTGACAGGATTGTTATCCAATATTGGTTTTAAACATGAACAGTATGAATATCTGGGCGCCAGAAATCTCAAGTTCTTTATTTTCCCGG
The DNA here is from genome assembly GCA_026990815.1 of Methylomonas sp. Lineage (GTDB taxonomy): Bacteria > Pseudomonadota > Gammaproteobacteria > Methylococcales > Methylomonadaceae > JALSJK01. The sequence goes on from JALXCS010000064.1 coordinate 3,126, forward strand.
GTTCCGGTTTGCATAAGGTTCGGCCTAAGTGGATTATGGCTGCTGAACAAGTGGAAACCAGCAAGGTTTATGCGCGATTTGTTGCAAAAGTGGAACCGGAATGGATCGAGCAGGCAGGAAAGCATTTACTAAAACACAGCTATTTTGATCCACATTGGGAAAAGAAAGCCGGGCGCAGTGCCATTAATGAACGCACCACTTTATATGGATTAGTTTTACAGGCAAAACGTAAAGTACCGTATGAGCGTATTGACCAGGTTGCAGCACGAGAAATTTTTATCCGCTCAGCTTTAGTCAATCATGAATATCACTCAAGCGCCCCATTTTTCAAAGCCAACCAGAAATTGCTGGAAGAAGTCGGTTATATTCAGCATAAAGGCCGAAGAGTTGATCTGGTTGAAGATGAAGAATGGTTATATCGATTTTATGACCAAAAGCTGCCTGCCGAAGTTGTTAATGGCATTACCCTGGATAAGTGGCGAAAGCAGGCGGAAAAGGATAATCCAAAAATTCTTTTTTTGACTAAGGAAGATTTAACCCGTGAGCAGGATCATCAGGTTAATGAATGGGATTTCCCTGATCAGATCAAAATTGGTGATTTAAAAATAGCTTTGCAATATCGATTCGAGCCGGGTCACGAAGAAGATGGGGTAACCGCCATTGTTCCCGTACATCAGTTGAACCAATTAACGGATCAGGCTTTTGACTGGCTGGTTCCGGGGTTGTTGAAAGAAAAACTGGTGGCCTTGGTTAAATCATTGCCCAAACATATCAGAAAACGTTTCGTTCCTGTTCCGCAAACGGTAGAACGATGTCTGGAAATTGAGCCAGAAGCCAAAGGTTCACTTTACGAGTGGCTTGGGATGCGATTACGAAAATTGACCGGAGAAGCCATTCCGAATACTGCCTGGAATCCGGATGAATTGCCTGATCATTTACGCATGAATTTTCGGGTGATTGATGAAAAAGGCAAGTTGCTGGATTTTGGCCGTGACTTAAAAGCATTACAACAAAAACATGCAGTCAAGGCTGAGCAAAGTTTTGATCAACTGGTGGTTGATGAATTGAACTTTACCGATTGTGTGGAATGGACTTTTGGCAATTTACCGGAGACTTGGCAATTTACCCAAAATGACCAATCTTTTGTCGGTTTTCCTGCAATTATAGATGAAGGGGATTCTGTTGGTGTCCGGATTATTGAAACACAAAAAAAGGCACATGCGTTACATCAGGCGGGATTGGTTCGATTGTTTTTATTAAGGCTACGCAAGGACAGTAAATATATTCTGAAAAACCTGCCTTATGCGCCAGAAGTGGAGTTGGCTTACCAACGTTTGGAAAAACACCCGGTTATTTCCATTGAAAATCAACAGCCCGGTTTTCGAGATGACATACTGTTTTTGATCTTTTCTGAGGTTTTTGTTGGGGATGCATCAATTCGCAGTCAACAGGATTTTGAACAAAGTGTGTATGGCAATAAATCACAATTGATTGTATTGGCTAATGAAGCCGGTAGTCTTATTAAAGATATTATGCTGCAATACATTGAATTAAAAAAACAATTAAAGAAATTTCCGCAACAGGAACCTGCAATAGTGGATTTGATTCAACAATTGAATTGTCTGGTTTATCAGGGGTTTCTTAAAACTGTAAATTATGAAAATTTAACGGAATATCCACGTTATCTGAAAGCAATTGGATTTCGGATTGATAAAATGTTTAAGGAGCCACAAAAAGACCAGCAAAAAATGCAGGAGGTCAGGCGGTTTCAAAAATGGTTTTGGAATCAGCAAACCAAACTGGCCAAAAATGGGCAAATACTCCCGGATCAATCCGGTTTTCGTTGGATGTTGGAAGAATTTAGGGTGTCGCTATTTGCGCAACAGTTAAAAACCGCTTACCCAGTTTCAGCTAAGCGGTTGGAAAAAAAGTGGAATGATGAAATATAATCATTTTCAGTAATGAATATGTTGTTTGTGAATGAAAAATAATCTGAAAATTTTGCAACGCAAGCTCGGTTACAAGGCCCGAGATGTCCAAAAAAACAAGGAGGATTTGAGCCAGAAAATCTGTCAAAAGTTTATGGATCAAGCTGCTTATCAAAAGGCGGAATGGGTAATGTGGTATGTCCATTGCCGGTCTGAAGTCAGAACGCTTCCTGCTTTGGTTCATGCGCTATCAACACAGCAGAAAAAAATTGTTGTCCCTTATTGCACAAAAAATCAACATGGTGAACGAAAACTGGGACTTTGGTGGCTTGAAAGTCTCGACGAATTAATTCCCGGAACCTGGGGAATACTTGAACCACTAAAATCCCGCTGGAGTGAAAAAGCTAAACAGGTGGATCCCGAACAGCTCGATCTGATTATGGTTCCAGGTGTTGCTTTTGACCATACGGGAGGGCGTCTCGGGAATGGTGCCGGTTATTATGATCGTCTGTTAAGCATGATTAAACCCGAGACGGTATTGACTGGCGTTTGTTTTCAATCACAGATGCTGTCAGAAATCGAGATGCAGGATCATGATGTATTTATGGATTGTGTGATTACAGAAAATAAGGTTTATCAGGGAAAGGGACGATGAATATTCAAAAAATCAGTATTCCAACATCCCCCGCTTTTTTACTGGATAAGGATAAAGTTATTCGATCGGTGGAAAAACTTCAGCAAATACAGCAGCAATCGGGGTGCAAGGTTCTTTATTCTATAAAGTCACTGCCATTATCGACTGTTTTATTATGGCTCAAGCCATATGTTGATGGTTTTTCAGTTAGTTCTTTATTTGAAGCAAAGTTGGCTGCTGAAATATTGTCAGATACCGGAAGCATTCATTTGACCTCACCCGGTATTAATGCCAATGAAATCGAACAGCTGTTTCGGATTTGTGACTTCATTAGTTTTAATTCAGTATGTCAATTAAACAGATTTTCTCATTTTGATTTGAATCATTGCAATCTCGGTTTGAGATTGAATCCGGGAATTTCCAGTGTTGATGATGACCGGTATGATCCCTGTCGTACTCATTCCAAATTGGGTGCGCCTTTGAAGCATTTGTATGAAAATTCGGTTCTACAGAAAATTCGGGGATTGCACCTACATACACATTTTGCCGGACGGGATTTCAGCCCGCTTGAAAAGCTGGTGATGATGCTTGAAAGGGATTTTCAAAACTATTTATATTCAATCGAATGGTTGAATTTGGGTGGTGGATATTTACTGGATGAAATTGAAGATTTGGGAGCTTTGATTGAATTGATTAGAAGGTTGCAAGAGCAATATCAACTCCAGATTTTTCTTGAACCTGGCAATGCGGTGGTTGGTCGAGCCGGTTATATATTTGCTTCGGTTATTGATCTGTTTATCAGTGACGGAAAAAAAATTGCAGTCCTGGATTCCTCAGTCAATCATAATCCGGAAGTCTTTGAATACCAGATGAGGCCACAATTGCTCAATCACGATGAAAATGGCAGTTATTGCTATGATTTGGTCGGAAACACGTGCTTATCCGGCGATATATTTGGTGAATATAGATTTTCAAAATCCCTGGCTATTGGGGATGGTGTTTTTTTCAAGAATGTTGGTGCCTATAGCTTGGTGAAAGCCAGTCGTTTTAACGGCCATAATTTTCCTGATATTTACGCTGTTAGCGGTAATCAGGTGACTTGTTTGAAGAAATATTCTTACCTTGATTACAGGAATCAGTGGGATGGATAAAGAATACTGAAGATTTCGTCAAATTTGGCATTGGTTTTTTCTGTGACATTTTCAAGATCGGAAATGGTGAAAACAGAAAAATCATCATCAATTATAAAGTTATCAGGATCAAAAATTTTTTGTTGGCTGAGTCGATAGGCAAGTTTGACAATATTTGTCTCAGTTTGAAATTGTCCTGCAAGTTCCGGCTTGCAATGGTGACGAATTGTGGTTTCTATGATGGAAGGCAGGTTCCATAACCTTGCCAGTTCAGCCCCCGTTTGAAAATGATCAAAGCCGAGCAGGTTATGTTCAATTTGTATTTCGTCCTTGTCGCCTGCAGCTTCTTGCAAACCGATTTCCCTCGCTAATGCCGGAATACGACGGTAAAAAATGAGCCTGCCGATATCATGTAACAAGCCACAAACAAAAATTGCATCCAATGACTCTGGTTGACAATGAGAATCACATAGTTCTTTTGCATTCAAGGCACATCTAAGGCTCATGCTCCAAAAGTCCCGCATAGACATCATGCCACCCGGTAACGAGGAAAATTTATCAATTACCAGTGTAGCCAGCACCAGTGTTTCTAATTCTTTGATACCAATCAAGGTAATGGCATGGGAGATGGTTGATATTCTGGCGGGGAATCCATAAAAAGCACTATTGACAATTTTCAATAATCTCGCCGTTAAGCCCGGATCCTTTTCAATAATATCTCCAGCATCATTGAGTGTTTTGGTCGGATTTTCAGTAACTTTTTTCAGCTCAAAAAAAAGTGTAGGAGGGGAGGCTAATTGGACGTCACCACACAAAAGATCTGATATGGTGATTTCACTATGTTTAGTTTTGGTCATGGTGCTGGTTCTATACAGGCATTAAGCTTGTTTTATCAAGGTTTTATTTTATTTTGCAATCTACGGTATTCCGGTTTGACATTTTTTTCAGTGATAATGTGAATAGAAGTTTAAATTTAGTTTAGTATGTATCATCAGTGGCGCAACTAAAATTGTCAAATTTTAGGTATTAAATACTTTGATCATCGTGTTCTGTAAATAGTAATGACCGGCTTATATAGCTATAATGAGTCAGGCGCATTTCATCTGGTAACATGGTCTGTAAAAATTTTTTTAGCGGGCAATGTTAATCAGTCTTGATTCTTCAAAAGTTTTGGTATAGCTTGACCTGAAAAGTCTTGTTTGCTCCTATCATTTCTAAATGCACCTGCCTTTTTAGGATCTTTATTTTGAGAAGGAAAAAATAATTC
>JALXCS010000065.1 GCA_026990815.1 Methylomonas sp.
ATTAATTTTATTGTTTCTGTATCTGGGGGTAATCGGTTTATACGGAGCCATCGATGACAAACGAACCGCATCCAGGGCGGTTGCCATTTTGGCTTTGGTTGGGGTTGTTAATATTCCCATCATCCATTATTCGGTAGAATGGTGGAATACCTTGCATCAAGGTCCGACTGTCTCAAAACTGGACAAACCTTCCATACACATAAGCATGTTATGGCCGATGCTGGTAATGGCAGTGGCTTTTAAAATTTATTATGCGATTGCCATGTTGCAACGTGCCCGTACTGAACTGGTTTTTCGTGAAAGAAACAGTCAATGGGTTAAATCACTTTTGGAATCAAAATGAATTGGCAAGAATTTTTTGCAATGGGCGGATATGCCTTTTATGTCTGGGTGTCCTATGTAATAACATTTATAGTCATGTTGTTCATTGTGATTAGCCCAATTATTCAACGCAAACAATTTTTGCGCCAGCAAGCTTTACGTCTGAAAAGACAGGAAAAAACATGAAACCAGCAAGAAAACAACGTTTATATTTGATTGGCTTGATTGTGTTGGGCGTCGGTTTGGCAGCCACGTTTGCTCTACAGGCATTCAATGATAATTTAATGTATTTTTTTTCAACAACTGATGTTGTTGAGGGTAAAGCTCCGAAAGACAGGCTTTTTCGTATCGGTGGAATGGTGGTTAAAGGCAGTGTAAAAAGGCCGGATGACGGTATAATGGTCCACTTCGGGCTTACCGATTACGATAAGGAAGTCACTGTGGAATATAGCGGTATTTTGCCGGATTTGTTTCGTGAAGGCCAGGGTATTGTTGCCAAAGGCAAGTTAAACAACAAAGGGGTATTTGTTGCAGAAGAGGTTTTGGCCAAACACGATGAAAATTATATGCCGCCTGAAGTGGCAGATAGCTTGAAGAAGAAGCCATGATTCCAGAAATAGGTCATTTCGCGTTAATCCTTGCCTTGTGCATGGCTGTCATCTTGGGTTTTTTGCCGGTTTTGGGGGCAGCCCGATCAATTACCAACTGGATTTCTGTCGCCAGACCTGCTGCCTACGCTCAGTTGTTGTTTGTGGCAATTGCATACGGGGCATTAACCTATTCATTTTTTGTCCACGATTTTTCAGTGGCATACGTTGCTTATAACTCCAATACTGAGTTACCCAAGCTGTATCTTTTTTCTGGGGTTTGGGGCGCACATGAAGGGTCTTTATTGCTGTGGGCTTTGATTTTATCGATTTGGACCGGGTTGGTTGCCTATTTTAGTAAACATATCCCTTCGGTAGTGATTGCTCGCGTTCTGGGCGTAATGGGGCTAGTCAGTATCGGTTTTTTATTATTTTTATTACTGACTTCAAACCCATTTGAACGCATGTTTCCTATTCCGGTTGAAGGCCGGGATTTAAATCCGTTGTTACAAGATCCGGGGATGGCGATTCATCCACCAATGCTATATATGGGCTATGTTGGTTTTTCTGTCGCCTTTGCATTTGCGATTGCGGCATTATTGGGTGGTCGTTTAGATTCTGCCTGGGCCAGGTGGTCTAGGCCATGGACAGATGTTGCCTGGATGTTTTTAACATTAGGGATCACTTTGGGAAGTTGGTGGGCCTATTATGAACTTGGCTGGGGTGGCTGGTGGTTTTGGGATCCGGTCGAGAATGCCTCATTTATGCCTTGGCTGGTTGGGACTGCGCTAATACATTCATTGGCTGCAACGGAAAAACGGGGCGTTTTCAAAACCTGGACGGTGTTATTGGCGATTTTTGCTTTTTCCTTAAGTTTGTTAGGTACATTTTTGGTTCGTTCCGGTGTTTTGACTTCAGTACATGCTTTTGCCAGTGATCCTGCGCGTGGCCTATTTATTCTGATATTTTTAGCCGTTGTAGTTGGAGGTTCATTGGTTCTGTATGCTATTAGGGCGCCTCATGTCAAAGCGACATCGAGTTTCGCACTGGTTTCCAGAGAGACATTATTGCTCATTAATAATGTTTTATTGGTTGTTACAGCTGCCAGTATTCTATTAGGTACTCTCTACCCATTGGTGATTGATGCACTGGGTTTAGGAAAAATTTCAGTTGGTCCTCCTTATTTTAATGCAGTTTTTATTCCGTTAATGGCGCCGTTGGCTTTTGCGGTAGGCATCGGTGTTTTACTTCGATGGAAACGTGATGAAATCAGTAGATTGTCTAAGAGATTAAGCTCGATATTGGTAATCTGTCTGTTTGGTGGTTTACTGGTGCCATTGCTCATGCCTTTTTATTCTTGGGGTGCTGTGTTAGGTGTGACGTTAGCTTTATGGACTGTAGTAACCAGCTTTTTGGCATTTTATGATCAGGCAGGGAAAAACAAATTCAGTTGGCAACGTTTAAAAAGTATTCCATTAGGCTTTTATGGTATGACAACGGCACATCTAGGCATTGCAGTTTTTGTGATTGGCATTACTTTTACTTCCATTTACAGTCAGGAAAAAGATGTCAAGCTTGCGCCTGGGGATCAGTTGGAAATGTCTGGATATACTTTTAAATTCCATCATGTAACCACAACTTCAGGGCCGAATTATCAAGCTGACCAGGGTTTGATAACCGTTACTTATGATGGTGAGTTAATTGCCAAGCTGGAACCTCAAAAGAGGATTTATCGAGTCCAGAAAATGCCAATGACAGAGGCAGCCATTGATGCCGGTATATTTCGGGATCTGTTTGTTGCGATTGGCGAACCGTTGGGCAATGAAGGGGCATGGAGCCTTAGAATCTATTATAAATCCTGTATTCGATGGATTTGGTTTGGAGCCTTAATCATGGCAATAGGTGGTTTTCTGGCTGCTTGTGACAAACGCTATCGATTGAAAAAAGCAGTTGATAATAGTTATGCTTAAATATTTAACACCACTTTTTCTGTTTATCATTCTGGCTGTTTTTCTTGGTATTGGTCTAAAATTAAATCCAAAAGACATCCCATCACCTTTAATTGGAAGGCCGGTACCAGAGTTTAATTTACCGATTTTATCTATGTCAGAAAAAAAACTTTCTCCTTCAAGTTTGAAGGGTAGAGTCTGGTTATTAAATGTCTGGGCATCATGGTGTGTTTCGTGTAGAGCTGAGCATCCCATTGTGAATCAACTGGCAAAAAAAAATGTGGTTACTATTATTGGACTGAATTATAAGGATGAACCAGAAAATGCCAAGCGATGGTTGAGTATGCTTGGTGATCCCTATAATGCCAGTATTGTTGACTATGATGGTAGAACCGGTATTGATTTCGGAGTATATGGTGTTCCAGAAACATTTATTATTGACAAACAAGGAATTATCCGGCATAAGCATACGGGGCCAATAACTGAAGATGATCTTGAAAACTCAATTTTGCCAATCATTAACAAGCTGGAGAAGGAATCAATTCAATAGATTAAGATAATATTTGAATTGATTTTGTAACGCTTTATGAAAAGAATAAAAATAGTGTGTATAGGACTATGGTTGTCTTTTTATTGCGTCAGTGGTTTTTCAGCATCATCCAATGATGATGAAATTGAGGATTTTCTTGACAATCAGGTCAATGTTTTAAATGCAATTCTCGGTGGTGACAGTGCACTGGAATTACCTACTGGTCATGAAGAGAGAGAGACTGATAATTCCCGCTTATCAACACACAAAGCTTCCAAAAATAATAAAGAACAACAACATTCGGGTAATTTTAGTACCAAGACCAAACAAAATCCTGATATCAAAGATAAAGATAAAGATAAAGATAAAGATAAAGATAAAGATAAAGATAAAGGACAAATGCAGGCTAAGGAAGCTCATGGGGTGATTTCATCTCATGAATTGCGAAGTTCACAGGTTTTTTTTGAAAACAGCCAGGGGCATTTGAAACCTTTCAACTCAATTCAAAGTAAGAAACGGTCAAAGAATTTAACAGATCAACAATACAGGGAAAATTTTGGGAGAGAAAAATCTGACTCCTTCGTCAATACTTTTGGTGATAATCTGAATATTTTTACTGAGTATGTGGAAACTGATAGTTTGAATTTTTCACGAAACCCATTTCTAGTTGACAACAATCGTGGAAATTTCCAGCTTGCCTACAATGAGGGGATTATCACCAATAGTAAGCAGTTGAAATTACTGGCGTATAATTTATTTGGAGAGGAAACCCTAGAAGATCTGTTGCTTGCTAAACATGAATTCAAGTCATTAATAAATCAAGCGGATAGTTGGATTAAAGAGGTTATCTTCGACGATAATAATTGGCGTTTGGAGGATGCTATTTATGGTAGCACTGCTTTCATGTTTATTTATGACTCTTCAGTCATGCGTTTTTTAAGGAGGCTGGATGGTGGTTCTGAAAATTTGGAGCAGATAAAAGACAAGTTTAATATCGAAAACGGAACAACTGATGGCAATCAAAAGCTATATGCGGAAGATTCAGTTCTTGCTAGAAGCTATTATTCAATTTTGGAGTTTTGGAAGCAACATGCAAGAACAATTATATATTTGCTGCTCTCCATTGTTATTATCAAGGAACTGACTGCTCTTGTCTCTAAGTCTCTCAATTCCAGAAACAAGGCCAAGAGAAGGCGAAAATATTCAAAAAAACACCAACAAAATAGGCATAAGCAACAAACAGTTCAGGCATATGCCGGGGTGTCAGCTGACGGGGAAGTTGACGCTGGCAATAGTAAGGAAAAGAGGCAAAAGTATTCATCACGCCGTCATTATTCCTCCCGTAGACGCAGGCCAAAACGATCATTTGTCAGGAAATTTTTGGATGATATTTTTGTTAATTCAACTCATAAAAAATAGCTATGAAACCGTTTGATTCTTTTGGAAATAAATCAACTAGCGATCATTGGATAAGGTTTTTCTTTAATGTCTTTTTTTTCGCGCTTCTGCTTATAAGAGTAAGTTACGCAGGAGTTGAATATCATGAATTCAAGCAGCCAGAGCAGGAACAACAATATAAAACTCTAATTAAAGAATTGCGCTGTCTGGTTTGTCAAAATCAGACCATTGCTGATTCCAATGCTGATTTGGCAAAAGATCTTCGTCAACAGGTTTATGAAATGTTGTTGCAAGGAAAAAACCGCAAGCAAATTGTCGATTACATGTTAGCTCGATATGGTGATTTTGTTTTATATCGTCCCCCTTTGAAAGGAAAGACCATGTTGTTATGGGCTGGGCCGATAATTTTTTTGTTTCTGGGGTTATTGATGCTGTTTTTATATATACGAAAAAAGAGAGCTAACGAACCGGAAGGATTAAATCAGCAACAGCATGAGAAAATAAGTCAATTACTGGAGCAGGACAACGACTGATGGATATACTTTTTTGGGTGATTGTTACGGCCATGACAGGAATAGCGTTGTGGATGATTGTGCCGGCTTTATTAAAGCAAGAAAGCACCGAAACTTCAGTTCTTGATGAAGAAAATATTACGATTGCCCGACAGCGTTTAGTTGAACTGAAAGCCCAGTTAGTTTCAGGCGCACTGACAGAAATTCAATATCAGGAACAATATGCAGAGCTCGAAGCCGCTCTAAATGATGATCTGAATTTGAGTGAAAAAGAAAACCAGTCAAATAAAACTGGCAAATGGATAATTTTTCCTGTTGTATTAGGGGTCCCAGTTTTAGCTGCTTTTCTTTATATAACTTTAGGTAATTTTGAAGCAATAGACAAGGTGAATACGCAACAGGCTGTTACCCAGAAAAATTCCAAAATGCCTGATGTCAATGCCATGGTTGCTGGTTTGGCAGCAAGGTTAGAGCAACATCCGGATGATCCTGAAGGTTGGTTGATGCTGGGCCGTTCCTATAAATACATGAAACAATATGATAAGGCAGTGGAGGCATTTTCTAATGCACATCGATTATTAGGTGATCAAACTGATTTATTGCTTCAATATGCTGATTCTCTGGCTATGGCCCATAAAGGTAGTCTTAAAGGTAAAGCAACAGAATTGGTTCTCAAAGCCGTCAATCAGTCCCCTGATAGTCAAACTGCATTATGGCTTGCTGGTATGGCAAAAGCAGAAGCAGGAGATTATGCGCAGGCTCTAGAGTACTGGCAAAAGCTTCAGAAAATGTTCCCCCCGGAGTCTAAATCATATCAGGAAGTTACTAGTTTGATTACACAAATACAAACTCAGCAGCCTGGTTTACAAGTAAAGAAGGCTGAGGTAGCTAGAGATGAAAACAGAAAAATTAAAAAACCGGCTGAATTTAAGGTGAGGGTGAATTTATCTCAACAATTAAAAGACAAAGTCAGTCCTGAGGATACGGTTTTTATTTATGCCCAGGCAATGAGTGGTCCTAAAATGCCACTTGCCATCGTTAAAGAAAAAGTGAAAAATTTACCTTTGACGGTAATTTTATCTGATCAACAAGCTATGGCAGCAAGGATGAAGCTTTCTAGTTTTAATCAGGTTAAGGTAATTGCCAGAGTCTCTAAATCAGGCAGTGCAATGCCTCAACAAGGAGATCTGATTGGATTTTTTAGCCCCGTTAGTACAGTCGATCAGCAGCTGGTAAATGTTGAGATTTCTTCGGAAATAAAATAATGGATCAATCAGTTGAATTTGATTTATCATTAATCAAACGTTACGATCATGCTGGTCCTCGCTATACTTCCTATCCAACTGCTCTGGAGTTACATGATGGCTTTGGTGAGCATGATTATCGGCAACAAATCGAGCAATCTAATGCTAATGGGGGTCCCTTATCGCTTTATTTTCATATTCCCTTCTGCGATACCGTCTGTTATTACTGTGCTTGCAATAAAATTATTACCAAAAATCGTAAGCATGCGGAGCGCTATTTAAAAAACTTACATCATGAAATTGAATTACAGGCTCAACTTTTTGATTCAAACCGTTCGGTCAATCAGTTACACTGGGGAGGTGGCACTCCGACATTTTTAACGCACAAACAGATGCAGCGATTGATGGCTGTTACCCGAAATCACTTCAATTTAAGGAATGATGACGAAGGTGAATATTCTATAGAAATTGATCCAAGGGCTGTTGATGCTTCAACAATTCCTTTGTTGAGAGATTTAGGATTCAGCAGGCTTAGTCTGGGTGTTCAGGATTTCGATTCGGACGTACAAAAAGCAGTTAATCGGATTCAAACCGAGAAACAGACTTTCGAAGTATTGAATACAGCAAGGGAGCATGGGTTTGGATCTGTAAGCATCGATTTAATCTATGGGCTGCCTTTGCAAACCGTAGCCTCATTTTCAAAGACGCTTGATAAGATACTTGAAGTTAAGCCGGATCGAATGTCCATTTTTAACTATGCACACTTACCGTCCAGGTTTAAAACCCAACGACAAATTAACAATGGCGATTTGCCGGATTCCAAAACAAAACTGGAAATTCTGCAAATGGTTATACTGCGGCTTGTGGGAGAGGGATATGTCTATATTGGGATGGACCACTTCGCCAAACCTTATGATGAATTAGCCATTTCCCAGCGCGAAAACAAACTCTACCGAAATTTCCAGGGTTATTCCACACATTCAGACTGTGATTTGATTGGTCTGGGAATCACATCGATTGGTCGGATTGCTGACAGTTATATTCAGAATGTTAAAGACCTGGAAACTTACAATTCTGTCATTTCACTAAATAAACTCCCAGTTTTTAAGGGAGTGATTCTCACAGAAGATGACAACTTACGCCGGGCAGTGATAAGCCAGCTGATTTGTCATTTCGTTCTAAATTTTTCGAAAATCGAAAAACAATTTGATATTGATTTCAAGGAATATTTTTCCCCTGAACTGCTGGCATTACAAATTATGCAAGAAGATGGGTTGATTAATCTTCAAAATGACGAGATTGAGGTTTTGCCAGCCGGACGTTTGTTGATCCGAAATATTTGTATGGTCTTTGACAAATATCTGGTGCAAAAGCAACAACAATTTTCTAAAGTAATTTAATAAATTACCTCATGATTATGCCTTTAGCTCCCGTATGATATAGTACGGAGACTATGAGAAACCGCATTAAAAAGCCCTATCAAAATATGGTCTTGATTGATTTCTACGAGCGCTTTCCAGATGAGCAGGCGTGCT
>JALXCS010000066.1 GCA_026990815.1 Methylomonas sp.
TTGTTACACCAGCTTCTATTCCACTAATTGGTACCATCTTAATTAAATAATCTTTTCCAGCTTGAACTTCACCAGTGGAAACCTTTTGATCCTTTGAAAAAATAATTGCAGTAAAAAAATAGATAATTTCCTGCCAGAAAATTACCCAGATATGATTTTTTATTCCCACTGACTTGATTCCAGCCAGGAATAGTGGATACCCGGGGGTTCTGAAAACTTCAGGTCCTGATGGAGCATCTCTGTATTGTGTGTGAGAAATAATATCCTTCGAGGAAATTGCAAAAATATGTTTATGTAAAAGATTATCTGCTAAATCAATGTAAACCTTAGTATCCAGATGCTCGTAATGAGCATCGCCGGTGGTAGCAATATAATAAAAAAAGAAGCTGATGCGAAAGATGATCAAAGCTCCAATTGTCCAACGAAACCATATTGATTAAGCCCCGGGGTGATTCAAAGTATGGAAGTAAACGTAGAACATGCAGAAAAAACGGAGGGTTAGCAAATATTTTTTAAACAGATAAGACTATTTTGATTAACAAGCATTAGTTGCAAAAACTTTAGATTTTAAAGAGAGAAATAATTTCTGAAATATTGACCAGCACCAGATTCCTCCCCAGATTGCCTGAATGAACCAGAACACATCAACTGGCAGTCTGAATCTGGCGTAGCCAGTCGGGCCGGCAACACTGATGTAATAAAAGTTTGCCAGCATTATCAGCCATAAGAAAGGGGCTTTTTTCTGAAAAACGTAAAAAACACCCAACAAGGCAAAAATCATGGTCAGTACACTGGTAATGATGGACAATAAATAAAGTGGCCTGGCATGAGTGACAAAATAAAACAATTTGCCGAGGATGCTGGTTTTTGAAAAAACTGGGATGCCCAAAGCGTCGGTTTTTTCCGCTTGTAGCGTGTCTGGGAGTAACTCAATAAAAGGAATGGGTGCGCCCGGTTCATGATAAACATTATAGACTTCTACGGCAAAAGGAACGTACATGGCTTTTAAAGTGCCACTTATCCATTGGGTCAGATAGGTTTTTGGATATTTAAACAGCTCCTTTACGGCGATTTGTTGCTGGAATTTGAAAAATTCGACCGTATCCAATGGTCGTCCCAACTGCTGTTCCTGTTCTATAAGGGCTTCTGCAACTATTTTTCGGGCATGATTTCGACCGTCCCAATAGCTTCTTATCCCTTCTGCGTTCCAGACTCTGGGGACATGATAATGGATCAGCACATTACTGGCCTGGCCACTGAAAAAATATTGCCTATAGATTTGATAATTTCGAATGAGCCAGGGTGAAATGACCAGAAAAAAAGATAATATCATGGCGCTGGTATGTATCCAGCTTTGTTTGTTTTTGTAATAGAAAAATAAAATGGTAGCTGCTGCAACCCAGGGGAAATAATACATGATCGGACGGATGAGAGCGCCAATCCCCATGATAATACCTGCAGCAACTAAATACTTCCAATGTTGTTTTTTGAAATAAAATCCTATCGAGAAAAGGCTGCCAATAACAAAAGGCATAAACAGGGTTTCAGACAGGACCATTTTGGTATACGCGATACCACCAGGATTGAGCATCAAAAAAATCACACCAATTTTGACTATTTTCGGATCAAAAAGCTGACGGCCATAATGAAAAAACAAATAGACAGACAACAGATAGATGATTTCCTGCCAGAAAATAACCCAAAGCAGATTTTTCATTCCAAGCAATTTTAATAAAGCTAAAAAAACCGGGAAGCCTGGCGTACGAAAAACTTCCGGCCCATAAGGACGATCTTCCGATTGCACTTCAAAATCTGGAGTAGCGGAACTCATGGTGAAATCATGATTTCGAAGCAGGTTATCAGCCAGATCAATATAAGCGCCGGAATCCAGGTGGATATGGGTATGGTCAACCATTAAAAAATAGATAAATAAACCTATCCGAAAAAGAATCAAAAATCCGATAGTCCAGTTGAACCGCATTTGCTAACTGCCTGTTTAGGGTAAAAAAGTCGTGATTATAACATGTTGGAAATTGGCATATTTACACGCTTATCAAACTGATTTTGTGACATTTTTTCTTGCTCTAAATCGGATGAAAATTTTATTGTATGAATTCTTTGTACACGACAAAAAAATTTATCTTCTTGGCCGTCAAATAGCTAAGTGATGGGAATAACAATAACCTATACGCCTTCCACAAGTTTTGTCAGGTGTAGAAAAAAGAATTTTATGAATAACTCCTTCTCATTATAAAAGATAAAGTGCGATAATATTTGTTTATGCTACTCAGCACATTCTGTCGAGATTAATGACTGGGACGCACTTACTCAGTTATTTTTCCAACCAAAACCGGTCAACGGAAACTAATGTTCAATATTCACGAAAGCCTGAAAGAAACTCAGCCTCATGTTGCCTTGCAAGAAACAAATACACCAAAGCAAATTGCCAAGACTTTGCGTCAGCACTATGAAAAAGATGTCGGTGTGTTTTTTGCCGAGTTGGCTAAATTACCTTTGGAAAGTTTATGCAAAGTTTTGATGGAATTGCCAAATGATATTTTTGAGGAGGCTTTTTCCCGTATTCCCCATAAAAAAATGGCTATTGCCTTATCCTATCTTGAAAGTGATGAGTTGACCGATTTATTGCAACGCGTCAAACAATACGATCAGAATTACGCCAAAAACACTTATCGTTTGCTGGCACCCGATGAACAGGAGGAAGTGACTAACCTGTCCCAGTATCCGCAGGATCAGGCGGGTGCATACATGAAAACAGAAGTACTAGCAGCAGAATTGACAGAGACTCTCGGGCAAGTCAAAGAAAAAGTACGCACTTTCAGGAAACAATATCCAAATAGTCCCATTTTTAAATTATTTGTTGTCGATGCCGATAAGCATTTACTGTCAACGCTTCATTTTACAGATTTGATGTTGTTCAATGATGATGATTGCTTGCAAGAAATCATGGCAAAGGCAACGGTTCATCATCGCAAACCCATTAGTGTACATACTACAACTCCGGTTGAAGAAGTCATACAATTATTTGAAGACTATGATCTGAGTGTGGTTGCGGTTGTAGATAGTAATGATCGATTGGAAGGCCGAATTGTTTTTGAGGATATTTATGATTTGATTCGGATGCAGGAACAACACCAGGCTTTGAAGATGGCTGGTGCTAGTAATGTCGCCGAAGTGGAAGGTTTTACCTCAGCGCGTGAGGCTCGTCTTCGATGGTTATTTATTAATCTGACGGCTTTGTGTTTCGCCGCTTTTATAGTCAGTCTGTTCAAAGAAACTATTGAACAACTGGTTGCTCTGGCTATACTAATGCCGATTGTTGCTGCTTTAGGTGGTAATGTGGGTAATCAGGCTGTCACGGTAACGGTACGAAAACTGGCGCTTGGTCAAATTGATTGGCAAAATGCTTTTCCGGTTATCAAGCGGGAAATCATGATTGCAGTATACAACGGCCTGATAATTGGAGGTGTTGTTTCCATTATCACCTTTTTGTGGTTTCATCAGTTTTTGCTCGGTTTGGTGATAGCTATGGCAATTATAATCAACCTTGCCATTGCTGGTTTAATTGGCTCTACAATTCCATTGCTGATTAAAAAATTTGGCGGAGATCCAGCTATTGCTTCTCCCTTATTACTGACAACAGCAACGGATGCAATTGGTTTTTTTGTGTTTTTAGGATTAGCGGAAATGATCTTGCTCTAGTTTTGGGTCTTTCCTAAGGAACGTTCAAAAATAAATTTAACAACTGACTTGCTTTTTTATTTGCCTTCCACGTTACACAAACAGTTACATAGCTTGCTATGCGCCTTATTGTGCGCCTCGAATGCGAATAAAAATTCTGCGCCAGCTGTTAAATTAATTTCTTTCTCGTCCCTAATTTCATTGGAATCAAAATAGCGTACAAGAAAAAACGCCGGATAAGTGATTTTTGCTGCAAAATTTTCTAGCATTGATGCGTTAAAAAGCAACGGTTCAGCATGAAAAACAGAGTGCTTAGATTATGCCAAACAATGGTAGAATTTGTTTTCTGCTTGTAAATTAGAATTGAATGATCAACCAATGAATTTGACAACGTGTTTGGAGTACCCCCTTGACGTTGAAACGATTCTCAGAAAAAAGAAAGCGATAAAAAGAGAGCTTGAGACTGTAAAACCGGTTCCAGCTCTGGAAAAAAATATTGCTATTCTGGGAGGCTCTACAACCTCTGAAATCAAAAATATTCTGGAATTATTTTTGCTCAACAAAGGAATCAAAGCGCATTTTTATGAATCCGAATATAACCAGTACTTTCAGGATGCTGTTTTTGAAAATGAAGCATTAGTCGCATTTAAACCAGATATTATTTATTTGCATACCAGTCATATTAATATCAGCCGTT
Organism: Methylomonas sp.; assembly: GCA_026990815.1. Classification (GTDB taxonomy): domain Bacteria; phylum Pseudomonadota; class Gammaproteobacteria; order Methylococcales; family Methylomonadaceae; genus JALSJK01. The sequence goes on from JALXCS010000066.1 coordinate 4,397, forward strand.
TTCCGGATATTAATGATTCTGAACAGACAGTTCAGTCTTTATTGGAGCAGGAAAAGTTAAAATTCAAATCCATCTGGGAGGCATTGGAACGATACGAATGCGCTGTTATTCAAAACAATTTTGATTTACCGCCTGATCGCAGCCTTGGAAGTCTGGACTTTTCCGAAATTCAGGGAAAAACTTATTTTGTTAATCAGCTAAATCTTTTTTTTGCAGACCAGGCCAGGAAAAATAACGATCTCTATATTAATGACATCCATTATTTATCGGCTAGTATCGGCATCAATAACTGGTTTGATCGGAGTTTATGGTATCAGGCTAAATATGCACTTAGTTATTCTGCAATTCCTGAACTGGCTTTAAATTTAAGTAATATTGTAAATGCAATTTTGGGTCAGACCAAAAAATGTCTGGTATTGGACCTGGATAACACGCTCTGGGGCGGCGTCATTGGGGATGATGGTTTGCATGGCATCACGATTGGCAAAGAAACAGCATTGGGCGAGGCTTATGTTGATTTTCAGCGTTATGTCAAAGAATTGAAACAGCGAGGAATTATTCTGGCACTTTGTTCAAAAAACGATGATGAAATTGCCAGGGAGGGATTGGGGCATCAGGATAATTTGTTGTCCAGTGATGATATGACGGTGATTAAAGCCAATTGGGAGCCAAAGTATCAGAACATCAGAGAAATCGCCGAGGAAATCAATATACATCCTGACAGTTTGGTTTTTTTCGACGATAATCCTGCTGAACGTGAAGTAGTTAGCAGCCAGATCCAGGAGGTTACCGTACCAGACATTGGAGCAGATATTGTTCATTACATTGATTATTTGGACAAAAATGGCTTTTTTGAAGTCTCGCAATTAACAGAGGATGACAGGCAAAGGACGGCTTATTATCAGAAACAAAAGCTTCGAACTGAAGCCAAAGCCAGTTTTGACAATTATCAGGATTTCTTGCATTCACTGGAAATGAAAGCTGAAATCAAATGCTTTGAACCGCTATTCCTGGATCGGATTACCCAGTTGATCAATAAAACCAATCAGTTCAATTTAACTACCAAACGTTACACTTTGGCGGAAATTACGGCGATTTCTGAAAGTGATCAATTTGTTACGTTCTATGGACGGTTAACGGATAAATTCGGAGATAATGGTCTGATCGCCATTACCATTGGATCAATCAGCAACAAACAATGCCATATTGATTTATGGTTGATGAGTTGCCGGGTATTGAAAAGGGATATGGAGCGGGCAATGCTGGATACATTAGTCAAAAAATGTCGCAGTTTGGGGCTTACAGAAATTATTGGCTATTACTATAAAAGCCCAAAAAACAGCATGGTTTCCGATCTTTTTGAGCAAATGGGTTTTCAGTGTATAGAGCTATCCCCTAATCATTCTGTCTGGAAATTAGCATTGGAAAATTACAAGAATTTGAACACAACGATAAAGGTAAATTAATGACTAGAGAAGAAGTGTTTGCTACAGTTCAGGATATTTTCAGAGATATTTTTGATGACCAGACGCTGGAAATTACAGATACAACCAATGCCGATGATATTGAAGACTGGGATTCCATGAACCACCTGAACCTGGTTAGCGCCATTGAAAAAAAATTTTCCATTCGTTTTGCCCTGGGAGAGCTTCAAACCCTAAACAATGTTGGCGCCATGATTGACCTGATGATACAAAAATTTTGATCCATGCGTTTTCATCATATTGGTATTGCTTGCCTGGATATTCCAGAAGCTCTTGAATTTGTCCAGAAATCGTTTGACGTTATCGAAACCACTGACATTATTTTTGATAAAAAACAGGATGCTGATTTATGTTTGCTGGAACTTGCCGATGGCAGTCATATCGAATTGGTTTCGGGAAAAGCCGTTGAAAAATTAGTTGCCAAGCGGCAGTCTCTTTATCACACTTGCTGGTCAGTCAATGACATTGAACAGGCTATCGAAGCCCTATATCGAAACGGAGCAATTCTGATTTCACCACCCACTGAAGCAATTCTTTTTGATAACAGGAGAGTCGCATTTCTGTTTAGCGAGATTGGCATCATTGAATTACTGGAGGAAAACCTGAGTGCTGTTTAACAGTTATATTTTTATTTTTTGTTTTCTGCCAATTGCTATTTTTATCTATTTCTATCTGAACAAACTTCGTCTGACACAGGCTTCAACCAGTTGGCTGGTTTTTGCAAGTTTATTTTTCTATAGCTGGTGGAATATTGCTTATTTGCCTTTGATTTTAACCTCGGTGTTGTTTAATTATTCAATCACACAAATTATCACCAGCTACGATGAAACCAAAAAGAATTTTTTCAGCAAAAAAGCCATTTTTCTGTTTGGACTGGTATTTAATCTGAGTCTGTTGGGCTATTTCAAATACACGGATTTTTTTATTGAAAACATTAACGTGGCAGTGGGTGCGAATTTACCATTACTGCAGTTGACCTTGCCGCTTGCCATCAGCTTTTTTACCTTGCAACAGATTGCTTTTTTAGTCGATAGTTATGAAGGCCTGGCCAAGGAAAACAATTTTCTGGATTATGCAGTTTTTGTGACCTTTTTCCCGCAGTTAATTGCAGGTCCAATTGTTCATCATAGTGAAATGATGCCGCAATTTGCCAAACTCAGAAACAAGATAGTTAACTATAAAAATATTGCCAATGGCCTGGCATTATTCTCCATTGGTTTATTCAAGAAAGTAGTCATTGCCGATACCTTTGCTATCTGGGCGAATGTAGGTTTCGATGATCTCCAGACGCTTTCATTTCTGGAAGCCTGGATGACTTCATTTTCCTATACCTTTCAGCTTTATTTTGATTTTTCCGGTTATACCGATATGGCCTTGGGAATAGGGCTGATCTTCAATATCAAATTGCCGCTCAATTTCAATAGTCCCTTGAAAAAAACCGGCATGATTGATTTCTGGAAAAACTGGCACATGACCCTGACCAATTTTATTACTACTTATATCTATACCCCGATTAACCGAAGTTACAACCGTCTAACCTTCCATAAAGCGATGTGGGCAACTTTTCTCACTTTTTTGATTGCCGGATTATGGCATGGTGCATCCTGGATGTTCGTTATTTTTGGCGCATTGCATGGTATCGGTGTGGTGATTAATCATTACTGGAAAAAAACCAAAATCAAAACTGGCAAGGTTTTAGCCTGGCTTATCACTTTTAATTTTGTCAATTTTACCTTCGTCTTTTTTCGGGCCAAAGACTTGTCAGACGCCATAAAAGTCTTGAAGGGGATGTCTGGATTGAATGGCTTCTCATTGCCAGATTTATTGTCAGGGTTTATTCCAGATCTAAAAAAAATCGGGGTTGATTTCCACCCCTTCATGGGGGATTCAATTAAATTTTCCTGGTTAATTTTTCTCTATATTGGTTTGGCTTTCGTATTGGTGCTGGTTTTTAAAAACTCGGTTGAATTAATTCACCGGTACCAAAAAAGTTACAAAACAGCATTAGTTTCCAGTTTATTATTTTTTGTCGGGGTGATGTCGATGAACCGGACATCAGAATTTCTTTATTTCAATTTTTAATGGCCTTCATGACTGGCAAAACCTGGGTGAAAGTTCATTTATTGATCCTCAGTGTTTTATTCTTAGCAACCTATCTTT
>JALXCS010000067.1:0-6559 GCA_026990815.1 Methylomonas sp.
ATATACCAATCGAGGCCTGCAATTTCTCGATCTGATTCAAGAAGGAAATATTGGCCTGATGAAAGCAGTGGATAAATTTGAATACCGAAGAGGTTACAAATTTTCAACTTATGCTACTTGGTGGATCAGGCAGGCAATAACCCGTTCTATCGCAGATCAAGCCCGGACAATTCGTATCCCCGTGCATATGATTGAAACGATAAATAAACTGAATAGAGTTTCAAGACAGATTTTGCAGGAGAAAGGCCGGGAAGCAACACCGGAAGAGCTATCTGAGTACATGGATTTGCCTGAAGATAAAGTAAGAAAGGTTTTAAAAATTGCAAAAGAGCCTATATCAATGGAAACCCCAATTGGCGATGACGAAGATTCGCATTTGGGTGATTTTATTGAAGATGCTAAAATACTGTCTCCTGTTGAATCAGCAACATTTGCTGGTTTGCGTGAGTCTACACAGCAAGTACTGGCGGGACTAACTGCAAGGGAGGCGAAAGTTCTTCGTATGCGTTTTGGTATTAATATGAATACTGATCATACCTTGGAAGAAGTAGGTAAACAGTTTGATGTCACCCGTGAAAGAATTCGTCAAATTGAAGCCAAAGCTTTGCGTAAACTGCGTCATCCCTCAAGATCGGAGCAGTTAAGATGTTTTTTAGAATCTGATTAGTTTTGGATTTTCTACTCAAACCATTGTAGTTTATCTATAATATTTATTAGTTTTAGCGGTATTACCTATTATTTAGGGCCCTTAGCTCAGTTGGTTAGAGCATCCGACTCATAATCGGCAGGTCGAAGGTTCAAGTCCTTCAGGGCCCACCATTCATAACAAAAAGCTGCTTACGCGGCTTTTTTTTAAGACAATCAAAAAATGGAAGGTGCATTGTGAGTAGTGATTTTATTTTTACTTCGGAATCAGTTTCTGAAGGACACCCAGATAAAGTTTCAGATCAGGTTTCTGACGCTGTTCTTGACGCTTTGTTAGAGAAAGATCCCCGCTCACGGGTGGCTTGTGAAACAATGGTTAAAACAGGGATGGTTATCATTGCGGGGGAAATTACCACTGATGCCTGGGTTGATACAGAGGCTGTGGTTAGAAAAGTAGTCAAGGATATTGGATACAACAGTTCTGAAATTGGTTTTGACTGGGAAAGCTGCGCTGTTATCAACGCTATTGGTAAACAGTCGCCTGATATTGCGATGGGAGTTAACGAAGCAGAAGATCATGAACAGGGGGCTGGTGATCAAGGGTTGATGTTTGGCTATGCCAGCAATGAAACGGATGTACTGATGCCGGCACCAATCACCTATTCTCATTTGTTGGTTAAACGTCAAGCAGAAGTTAGAAAAAATAAAACGTTACCCTGGTTGCGTCCCGATGCAAAAAGCCAGGTTACCTTTCGCTATGAAGACAACAAGCCAGTTGCTATTGATGCTGTCGTTTTGTCGACCCAACATTCACCGGAAATTGGCGCAAAACAGATCCACGAAGCGGTTATGGACGAAATTATTTTGCCGATTCTGCCGAATGAATGGCTGCATAAGGAAACCAAGTATTTCATCAACCCGACTGGGCAATTTATCATTGGTGGTCCGGTTGGTGATTGCGGGCTTACCGGCCGCAAAATTATTGTTGATACTTATGGCGGAATGGCGCGTCATGGTGGCGGCGCTTTTTCTGGGAAAGATCCATCGAAAGTAGATCGTTCAGCGGCTTATATGTGCCGTTATGTTGCCAAAAATATTGTTGCAGCGGGTTTGGCCGAGCGTTGTGAAATTCAGGTTTCGTATGCAATTGGGGTGGCTGAGCCGACATCGATCAGCATTGATACTTTCGGAACCGGAAAACTGGATGAACAGCGTTTAGTAGAAATTGTTAGGGAGCATTTCGACCTTAGACCTAAAGGCTTAATTGCGATGCTAGATTTACTTAAACCGATATATACGCAGACAGCGGCTTATGGACATTTTGGTAGAACTGAAGATTCTTTTAGCTGGGAAAAAACCGATAAGGTTGAAGTATTGAAAGATGCTGCTAATGTTTAGAATACATCAAAAATGGAGTCAACAATGAGTTTTCAAGATTATAAAGTAGCAGATATTTCCCTGGCAGAATGGGGACGCAAAGAAATTAATATTGCCGAAACTGAAATGCCTGGATTGATGGCATTACGTGCAGAGTATGGTAAAGAGCAACCATTGAAAGGCGCACGGATTGCTGGTTGTCTGCATATGACGATTCAAACAGCAGTTTTGATCGAAACTTTAACTGCGTTAGGTGCTGAAGTTCGCTGGTCGTCATGTAATATTTTTTCTACTCAGGATCATGCTGCAGCCGCAATGGTTGCAGCAGATATACCTGTTTTCGCTTGGAAAGGTGAAACTGAAGAAGAGGCGGAATGGTGTATTGATCAGACAATAAATGGACCAAATGGCTGGCGCCCTAATATGATCTTGGATGATGGTGGTGATTTGACGCTAATGATGCACGAGAAATATTCGGACTGGATGGATGATGTTAAGGGACTTTCAGAAGAAACGACCACGGGTGTTATGCGTTTGTATGAGATGATGAAAGATGGATTATTACGTGTTCCTGCTTTCAATGTTAATGATTCAGTAACCAAATCCAAATTTGATAATCTTTATGGCTGCCGAGAATCATTGCTAGATGGCATTAAACGAGCCACTGATGTCATGATTGCTGGAAAAATTGCAGTTGTTTGTGGTTATGGGGATGTTGGTAAAGGTTGTGCACAATCGCTACGTGGACAAGGTGCAACAGTTTGGGTGACAGAAATTGATCCTATTTGTGCTTTACAGGCGTCAATGGAAGGTTATCGGGTAGTGACAATGGAAGAGGCTGCGCCAGTAGCCAATATTTTTGTTACTGCAACGGGTAATTTTAATGTTATTACCCATGATCATATAGCGGCAATGAGAAATCAGGCAATTGTTTGTAATATTGGACATTTTGATTCAGAGATTGATATTGCATCGTTGCGTAAATATGACTGGGAGAATATCAAGCCACAGGTTGACCATGTCATTTTTCCGGATGGAAAAAGAATCATTGTGCTAGCGGAAGGTAGATTGGTTAATTTAGGTTGTGCAACCGGACATCCGAGTTTTGTGATGTCAAATTCTTTTTGTAACCAGGTTTTGGCGCAGATGGAATTATGGAATCACTCCGATCAATACAGTAATAAAGTTTATGTTTTGCCAAAAAAACTGGATGAAAAAGTGGCGGCACTTCATTTGGGGCAATTGGGTGTTCAATTGACTAAGTTATCTGAAGAGCAGGCCAACTATTTGGGAATACCAGTAGAGGGTCCTTATAAACCAGATCATTATCGTTACTAAGGAACGTTCAAAAAATAAATTTAACAACCACTGACTTGCCTTTTTATCCGCCTTCCGCGTTACACAAACAGTTACATAGCTTGCTATGCGTCTGTTTGTGTGCCTCGAATGCGAATAAAAATTCTGAGTCAGTGGTTAAATTAATTTCTTTTTCGTCTCTAACGATTGATTCGGATTAGAAAAAAGGTCGATCTAAACCGGCCTTTTTTTCGTTTTACCAGTTTTATTTCTATTTGTAATCATGCAAATGCAATCACAAAAAAAATATCCGCAATTATTCAGTTTTGAATTTTATCCCCCGAAAACTGAGGAGGGAGTTAAAAAACTGGAGATTGTTCATCAGCAATTAGCCGAATTAAATCCTGATTTTTTTTCTGTTACTTTTGGGGCTGGCGGCTCAACCCGTGATAGAACCTTTGATACTGTAGTAAAAATACAAAATAAAGGTATTTCGGCTGCGCCACATTTATCGTGTGTTGCCTCAACCAAAGAAAATATTCGAGATATTCTGCAAGCTTATAAAAACAATGGGATATCAAAAATCGTTGCTCTGCGCGGTGATTTACCCTCGGGAATGATTTCTGCTGGAGAATTCAGATATGCTAACGAACTGGTTGAATTCATCAGGGAAGTAACAGGAGATTATTTTCAGATTCATGTTGCGGGATACCCTGAAGTTCATCCACAAGCAAAAAATGCCACAGAAGATTTACAGAACTTTAAGAGAAAAATTGATGCAGGTGCAAATGCTGTTATTACCCAGTATTTTTATAATGTTGATGCCTATTTTTATTTTGTTGATGCTTGCGAACGTATAGGGATAACTGTTCCCATCATTCCTGGAATCATGCCAATTACTAATTATTCACAGTTATTTCGGTTTTCCGATATGTGCGGAGCTGATATTCCACGTTGGATGCGGAAACGACTGGAATGTTTTGGTGATGACCGGGAATCTATTATCGCTTTTGGAGTCGATATTATTAGTCACCTTAGTCAAAGCTTATTGGATAATGGTGCTCCTGGGTTACATTTTTATACGATGAATCAATCGGCCCCAACTTTGGCTATTTGGAATAATTTATCTCTAAAAAAGTAATTCTCTGTACATGACAAAAACTTGTGTAATTGGGGTAAGCGATTGAAATAAAAAGACACATGTAGATACATCTATGTAGCTTTCAATCGCATCATCTCGAATAAATACTTTTATTTCAATAGCTTATTTATTATTACTCCCCATTATCCCAAGAGGTTGATTTTTTGTCGTGTACAAAGAATGTAAATATAAAAACAGCACAAAGGAGTGAAGTTTTTTTATGCTTGTTTTTAAGGACCTTCAATAAGATATAGTCAGATAATGAGGGTATCGCGTATTTTTCAGGCCTTGCCATTACAATACGGTGACCAAGTTGTAGTGGATGAAGATTACAGCCACTATATTAGGACGGTGTTAAGGCTTAAAACGGGATCTAATATCATTGTTTTCAATGGGCAGGGAGGAGAGTATCAAGGCATTATTATGGAGTCGAGTCGCCAACGTGTGGTAATCAATATTCTCGACTGGATTGAAAGAGACGTCGAATCAAATTTGAAAGTAGATTTTGGTTTGTCAATTTCCAAAGGTTCCCGAATGGATTTTGCGGTGCAAAAGGCTGTTGAGTTGGGTGTGCATACCATTACACCGCTGGTTTCAGAACGTACTGTTGTCAAATTGACAAACAAAAAAAAACCACAAAAAATTAAACATTGGCAGAAAATTGTCAATCATGCCGCTGAGCAATGTGGAAGAACTATGGTGCCAAAAGTCCAAAAAATACAACTACTATTTGAATGGTCTGAACAGCAGTCTGGAATCAGGGTTTTTTTGGACCCCAATTCAACCGTTCATTTTTCTTCATTGATTTTAAAACAACCCATGCTCACTCTGCTAGCAGGACCAGAAGGCGGATTTTCGCAACAAGAAAGAGAGAGGATATCTAGTTCCGGCTTTATTCCTGTCCAGTTAGGCAAGCGAATTTTGCGCTCTGAAACTTCAGCGCTTGCTGCTTTGGCTGCAGTCCAAACGTTATGGGGCGATTATGGATAAAATCAAAGTACTCTTAGCTCCCATTGGTATTTTTTTAGTCTGTACATTGTTGGGTTACGCACTTAGCTATCTGATTTTTATTGTTATTGATGGCGAATTAAAACTTAACAAGATTGTTAGTAAAGCAGTACTGATTTTATTGATAATCAGTATTTATCCAATCATGCGCTGGTTGAAATATAGTAAAGAAGACATTGGGTTCAACGAAAAACCAATTTTTTTCAAACAATTCAAACAAGGGTTTGTAGTTGGTATGTTAACCCTATTGCCAGTATTGATGACGCTATATCTACTGGATATTAATATGTTGAAAGAATCGGCTGACTGGTCTTTATTTACAATATCTAAAAGATTAGTCGTTGCTATTTTTTTGGGAAGTTTGATTTCATTTGCCGAAGAGCCTTTGTTTCGAGGTGTGTTACTGACCAGTGTAGTGAGAAAAATAGGTTTATGGTCGGGTGTTGCTATTAGCTCATTATGCTATGCAGCATTACATTTCATCAAGCCAAAAATAATTATTCCATTTCAACAAGTTGATTTTTTCGATGGCTTTAAGCAACTAGGTATGGATGCTTTGCACCATCTGTTTAATCCGGATATTTTACCGGCTTTCGCAGCATTATTTATGGTAGGTAGTTTTCTGGCTATCATTAGGCAAAAAGTTGGTCTGGGGCTGGGTTTTTGTGTGGGCTGTCATGCGGCCTGGGTCACTCAAATTAAAATGAGCAAACGCTATTTCCAAGCTAACCCTGATTCTGATTGGGTTTGGTTGACCAGTCCTTATGATGGCATAATTGGGCCTCTGGTCGCTTTTTGGATGTTTTTGTTGATTGTGATTTATCTTGTTTATTCAAAACAAAATAAGGCAATTATTTGAACAGCTTCTAATCTCTGAAATTATTATACTGTAGTGGCATATCCAGGTTTTGTTCTTTTAACATTTGAATAACCTGTTGCAGATCATCCCTTTTTTTTCCTGTAACGCGGACTTTTTTCCCTTGAATGGCGGCTTGAACTTTCAGTTTTTTTTCTTTAATTAATTTAACAATTTTTCTTTTTTTTTTTTTTTTCATTTTTTTCTTTTTTTTTATAAAATTTTTTTTTTTTTTT
>JALXCS010000067.1:6569-8011 GCA_026990815.1 Methylomonas sp.
GTTGTGCGGTTTTACCTGAAATGTGGGGTTCAGCAATATCCATGCATGTAATATCAATACTTCTTTTGGTCAGTTTTCCTTGTAAAATATCCAGCATTTGCTGTAATTGAAATTCAACTTCGGCGTACATGGTGATCACACCATCTTTAAATTCATAACGGGCACCAGAGCCTTTGAAGTCAAATCGCGTAGTGACTTCTCTGTTTGCCTGATCAACGGCATTATTGGCTTCATGCATGTCATATTCGGAAACAATATCAAAGGAAGGCATAAGAATACTCTTGAATAAAAATTTTCATTTTAAAGGGTTTGGTGACGTAAAAAAAGTTTGTTAAACAACTTTCTAAGGTTATTAATCATTGAATTGTGAAAAAATGTATCTTGATGGTTTTTGTGAACCAGTTCGCTTTTTCAAAAGCGTAAACGGTTATGAGATTTGATAGAATCAGGTAATACAGTGAAAAAATGTTGATTTCATGGCAGATCAATTGATCACAAACAACAACGAAAACCAATAAATATGAATAATTTACAGGTGAATACGAAAAAAGCGAATAATCCGCTTCTGGTAATTAACTATTTTATCCGAGGGGTCAGGTCGCTTGGAAAGCCAGGGTTGAGAAAATTTATACTGATTCCAGTTTTTATTAATTTTGTTCTTTATTCAGTCGCATTCGCACTGGGATATTACTATATTTCCGGTCTGATCGAACAATTGATTCCTGAATGGTTACAATGGTTGAACTGGATTCTCTGGCCGGTGTTTTTTATCAGTTTTTTTCTAATCGTATTCTTCAGTTTTACTTTGTTGGCCAATTTGATGGCGGCGCCTTTTTACAGCAAATTATCCGCCAATACATTAGCCTTATTGACCGGAAAGCCAGTATCTATTCAAGAGCAGCCCTGGCCGAAAGTTGTTTGGTCAGAATTCAGGCGCTTAGGCTATTTGGGATTAAGGGCATTACCGCTGTTATTTATTTCGGTCATCCCTGGCGTAAATTTTATTGCACCTTTTCTTTGGGCGGTATTTGGGGCTTGGGCAATTGCATTGGAATATATGGCTTATCCGCTGGAAAATGAAGGGCTATTATTTTATGAACAAAGGCAATTGGCGCGATCAATGCGGTTTGGCGCTCTTAGTTTTGGTGGCATTACGGTTGCCAGTTTAACGATGCCATTGCTCAATATTATTGTTCCGCCAGCGGCTGTGATTGGAGCGACAATTTTTATTCACGAAGCGAAAGATTTATCCTGAAAGCAATATGAAGTTTTATGGTGATGAAAGGGGAAGGAAATATAGCATTTCACTTTTTCTTCTTGCGCTGCATTCGCAATACCTGTTCGCAGACAGGGCTGATGTTAGTATCGACTTTCTGTTTATCTGAAAAAATAGGTCTAATGGGTAAGTTTGACTTCTTTGCCGGTTTTTTTTACAATAATTT
>JALXCS010000068.1 GCA_026990815.1 Methylomonas sp.
ATTATATTTGACTACCCACTACCTGATGGGCAAATTAAAACATTGCCTATAGATGCAAAAAAATTAAAAGAAGACTATCTGCTTCTAGATTTACCGAAAGAGTTAGAGCATGAATTGGCATAACAAGTCGTTCAAAAAGGACGCGAAAAAGCGTCGCGCCTTTTAACTCAAACGTTAGCTTTGGAACAACTCAGTGAAAATAGAAAATCTTAGAAAAGATGATTTAGGGCGAATCAGTCTCTATTTTCCCTTGAAAGGGGAAAAGCAGTTACCTTTTACCTATCCCGAATATTGTATTAAAGCTTTTTACCTAACATGCCAAGGACTAGAGCAACTTGAAAGCTCTGCAAGTACCATCCAACAGGGAAATACAATACATCAATCTATCGGATTATGGTTTATAGGGGTAGAAGCGTATATTAATACTATCTTACGAGCATCTTGCTATTTGTGCGAAGGGGACTTCAATAAAATTAAAAAAAAGGACTTGGATTGTAGGCTAAATAGTATATTTGATCTTCTTAATTTGGAAAAAAAAGTATTCCATAAATCTGGGCTGTTACCAAAGATTAATGAATTCAGAACATTTAGGAATGAATTTTTTCATGATAGAACGTATGAGAATGAACTACAGTTTCATAAAACAGTTTTTGCATCTATTCCTTTTCAAGCAAACCAAGTAGATGCTATGCAGGCTGCTGTTATAGCGCTGGATATTTTTAACGTTTTTAGAAATGTGTTTACAGGGTTGGATCTAATGCCAGATATCTATATTCAGAAAGATCAAACTTTTGGTTTTGTGAAGTACGATATTGTTTACGAAAAGCTGTTGAAACCTTTTTTTAAAAAATGTTTGTTAAAACATCGCTTAGAAACAGGCTTAGATATGGAGCCTTTATCGCTAATACTACAATCATCCGAAAAGATAAAAGAAAGAGAAATATCTGTCATTATTAAACATAGTCAAGAAGATGAGTACAAGTGGCCAGCAAATAGTGAAGAGACAACAATAGGCAACTCACTGTTAAAGGATGTTGCAGATAATATTGAAACTAACTCTGAAACATTTCAAGTTCCAAGGTATCAAAAAAGCTAACCATTGCATCCAGCTGACCGTAAAAAGCGTCACATTTTTTGCGAAGCAAAAAAGTGCGCCCCTTTTTACGTCAGCTGATGCGAGCGTTAGGCTGGATAAGCTCGTATTCAGAAAGCAAGTGTATCAATCATTAATCACTTAGGAGAGATGTTATGAAAATCATTAATTTAAACTTCCAATTTCCTCATATATTAGGGGCACTTTTTTTTCTTACCACATTTGAATGTTCTGCAACTTCTATTTCAGATGGGTTGTTCAATGCAAGTAGCTGGCGTGCGACATTGCTTGAAAGTACTGGAGGGGCTAATCATTCTGTACAACAAGCGTTGACTGGTGGAAATCCTGATCAATATCGATTTATGACACATAACTTTTCAGGTGCGGGTAATCTTGTGGTGTTCCATGAATACTTGGATGCATCATATAACCCTTCTTTAGAAGGCGCAATTAATTCAATTACATATAGTGAAGATCGAATCTTTTTTAACCCACCTTTCTCTGGTGCTGCAATTGGTGCTGCTGCTGCAATTATGCAGGATGGAAAAGTATTTTTTGGTCCGTCTTCAACATATACAAGTACATCGTGGACAACTCTAGAGCAAGATTCATTAACAATGCTTGACTTTGTTGCAAATGATTCGACAAATCCTGATTTTTTAGAAACAGGGAGTGAAATAATTTTTGGTTACGCTCGTTCGAATTCAACTGGAGGGTTTACTGGGCAAACAAGGCATGGAATCGATAATTGGCTAGTAACTATTAATCCTGTTCCAGTTCCTGCAGCAGTTTGGTTATTTGGTTCTGGTTTAGTCGGGCTTATTGGAATAAGGAAAAAAGCATCAAAAATATCAGAACTCTCAGCCTAACAAAAAGTTCCAGTTGACCGCTGGCAGCGCCACTCTTTTTCAGAGGTCATCTTTTATCAAAGTTCAGTGTGTTGGCAGTATTCATCGTATATCTGCCAGCGGCCACTGAACTTGGCGTTAGCATAATATACCCTTCACGTTCAAAAATACCCCATTTATAGCACACCATTTTTTGCGAATGGCTTCGTTGCAAAGTCTTCCAATAGCTTGCTATTGCAGCGACTTTGCGCCTAGCCCTTCACAAAAACTGGCACACTCTAAACGGAGCATTTTCAAACGTAAAAGGTATAAGTACCACCTTTTGTGATATTGACATCCAGCCATAATATAGTACCATAAAAGGACTGGAGGTGATTGTTATGAAAATTTCTACTGATATCAGGCCAATAT
>JALXCS010000069.1 GCA_026990815.1 Methylomonas sp.
GCCTTTAATTTTACAAGCCTGCATTATTTTGACCCGCGCAAAAATCGAAAACTCTTTCAATGCCTTGGCTTCAGTACGCAAAGCCAGGAATTTGCTGGAGCGGGCCATTGCAATCAATCCAAATGCCAACCAGGGTTCTGCTTTCGTTACACTTGGCGTACTCTATTACAAAGTACCTGGCTGGCCTATTGCTTTCGGTGATAATGAAAAAGCCGAAAAAATGCTGAAAAAAGCACTATCAATTAATCCACGTGGCATTGACAGCAATTATTACTATGCAGAATACTTACTATCCCAAAACCAATCCGAACAAGCTGCTCGGTATTTGGCAAAAGCGATTGTAGCCCCACTCCAAAACCCCAAACTTTTCTCGCGGGAAATTAAAGCTAAAGCCAAAGAAGCATTAAAAGCAATTTCTACCCTACTTGCTTCTAACGGCAGCCAAAATTCGCTTTAAAAGAGTTCTTCAGTTTTTTGAGGCGTTACTTTAGAATAACGCCTCTTTCTTATCGTTAAAAAATAAACCCATGGCTCAAAACAGCCCAAGCGCCCTCAAGATAGTCTTTGTTGCTGATGTTATTGATGGCGAAAAATCGGGGGGGGTAATTTCAGCAAGACGACTAACTGATCATTTAAAAAACCAGCACGACCTCAAAATTATAAGCACTGGCAAAAAAGAGCCACAGAAAATTATACTAAAACAGTTTTACCTACCCTTCGCGAAAAAGCAAATGCTGGACATGGGGTTTTTATTTGCCTGGCCCAACAAAAAAATCTTGATCGACAGTTTTAAAGACGCTGACATTATTCATATTCAGTTCCCTTTTTTATTGGGCTATCAAGCGTTAAAAATTGCCAAATCCATGAAAAAACCCGTAGTGCTGGGTTTCCATGTACAGCCAGAAAACCTGATCTGGAATGTCGGCATACAATCAGAATGGCTAACATCATGGCTTTATAAATTTTTCGTTAAAAGCTTCTATAACAGAGCCGATGTTGTTATTTCTCCAAGCCCTATGGGCAAAACCATGCTGGAAAAATTTGGCATCACGGCGCCCGTCAACGTCATTTCCAATGGCTTGCCTGCTCAGTTTCAACCCAAGAACTTATCACGTGACAGTATATATGATGATAAATTCATTATCCTGATGGTCGGCAGACTAGCCAAAGAAAAACAACATAATCTGGTTCTCGAGGCTGTTAAACGATCTAAATATACCAACCAAATCCAACTAATTGCAACTGGCAAAGGTCCGTTGCTTGAAGAACTAGAATCATTGGGAAAACAATTACCTAATCCTGCAATTTTCACGTATGTCAGCCAAGAGGAATTACTCAGATTTTTCAATACCGCAGACTTATTCGTGCATGCCTCAGAAATTGAATTGGAGGGTATGGCTGTCATGGAGGCCATTGGATGCGGTTTACCGGCATTAATTGCCAATGCCAGTCATAGCGCATCCACACAATTCGCATTAAATGAAAAGTTTTTATTTAACTCTGGAGATGTTGACGACTTAGCTGAAAAAATTGATTATTGGATTGAAAACAGGGATGAATTAATCGCCTCAAAACAACAATATCTGGATAAAGCCAATCAATATTCTTTTGATGCCTGCATGCAACAAACAGAAAACCTATACCGCCGAGTTATTAAAAATTCTACGCCTTCTTGCCCATAAATTTCCCGGTTCCGGTATTAATTTTAATCAGCTCACCCATTTCAATATATTCAGGAACCTGAACTTCCAGCCCTGTTGAAAGCTTTGCCGGCTTGGTTCTGGCAGTGGCACTGGCGCCCTTGATTCCCGGAGCAGTTTCAATAATTTCTAAAGCGACCGATGATGGTAACTCTAGAATTAATGGTGACTCATCTATCAGTAACATGATTAACCCTTCAAGCCCTTCAGTTAAATAACCGACCAGCCCTTCAAGATCCTTGGCATCCAAGGCATATTGATCGAAGTTCTCGGTATTCATAAAATAATAGGCATCTCCATCCTGATAAGAGTACTGCACAGAAACGCGTTCACAATCAGCATCTTTCAAATAATCATCACTTTTAAATGTTTCATCCAGTTTTTGCCTGGTTTTCAAATGGGCAAAACGAACTTTGTAGAGTGTTGATGCTCCACGTGATGTGGGATTTCTGATTTCTATTTTTTTAACGGCAAACGGCTCACCATCAATTTCAACCGCCATATTTAACTTTAATTCACTCGCTTTAGGCAAAATAATTCCTCGGATTATTTTTTCTTGATATAAAATAGTATCTTTATCTTTGCGATAGAAGATAGTATAAAAGCACTATTTGAGCTAAAAGATACTCCAAAAGAGGGAGCAAAAG
>JALXCS010000070.1 GCA_026990815.1 Methylomonas sp.
GTTATAAATAGTCAAAAAAATCTTGGATTTAATTGTTGTAAACTGTGTCACATTTTTGTTTTTAATATTTTATGTTGTGCGTAAGTTGGAAATATTGTTCAGCTTATCGTAAGAAAAATAATGATTATGGAATCACCTAGAAGACTCGTTTTAAGAACCGATGTTTCCGGAATGCCTCTTGGTTGGGTAGATTTCCAGGAAGCGGTTAAATTATATCATCTTGACCAGGTGGCCTATTCACTTGGAAGCCACCTTTATACTATTCATGGTGGTTATAATGCTTTATCCGGCATGCAAAGCAAATTAGAGGTTAATTCAATTATCGCGACAGTCAATCACCATCAGAAATCAAAGAAACCACAAAATTATATTCCTCCTCTAAACAACCATGCCTTGTTCAAGAGAGACAATTATATTTGCTTGTACTGTGGCGAATATTTTCGCCGGAGTTTGTTGTCAAGAGATCACATTATTCCTGTGAGTATGGGCGGTCAGGATACCTGGAATAATGTTGCAACAGCCTGCAAACGATGCAATAATTACAAGGCAGGACGGACCCCGGAACAGGCCAAAATGCAATTAATTGCAATTCCTTTTGTGCCAAACCGGGCAGAGTACGTGTTTTTGCAAGGGCGCAAAATTTTAAGTGATCAAATGGCATTTTTATGCAGCCATTTTCCCAGAAAAAGTCCTTTACGCCACAGAAATATCAGTTAGGTCGCGTCGCGGAGCGGAACGCAGTGAAGCTCCGCGACGCGACCTAACGGCAGCCGCGAATAAAATTCGACTATTTTTTTATAAACTTCAATGTCATGCGATCACTTTCGCCAATGGCCTGATATTTTTCCCGATCTTGCTCCTTTAATCTGAGTGTTGGAGGTAATGTCCAAACACCTTTTGGATGGCTCTTAGTATCTTTGGGGTTGGCATTAATTTCTGATTTTGCAAGTAATATAAAACCAGATTTTTGGGCCAGTTCAATCACATAGTCTTCACGAACATAGCCCGTCAATGCTTTTGGGTCTTGAGGCAATGAGTCATTACCCCTATGTTCAACAATTCCCAAAATACCACCAGGCTTTAAAGCTTTATACATGGCTTGGAAAACTTTTTCAGCTGTTCCATTTTTCATCCAGTTATGGACATTTCGGAAAGTCAATACCCGATCTGCGGAAGCTTCTGGTGCGATTACCTGCTTTTTTGGTGGATCCAGTTCAGTCAGTTCCAGCTTGCCATATATTTCCGGTTGAATTTTGATTTTGTTAACAAATTTTTTTAAATTTTTCTGAAAATATGGCACTGAAGAATCCCCAGCAAAATGGGCAGCATATAATTTTCCTCGATCCTTTAAAAAGGGCGCCAAAATTTCTGTATACCAACCTGCTCCTCCCGGCCATATTTCCACCACCGTCATATCAGGTTTAACTTCAAAAAAATCTAGAGTTTGTCCTGGGTGACGATAAACATCTCGGGCCTTATGCTCGACGCTGCGATAATTACCAGAAATTGCTAGTAGCAGGCTTTCAATCTGTTTTGCCCAGAAAGGTTAAAAAACATAGCTGAACAAGACTACTGAAAATATTAATTTTTTTATTTTCATAATAATATCTAAATTAAATTAGTGGTTTTGCTGTTCATCAGGGTCATTCCAGAATTGCAATAAACTCAGACAGGCCAATCCGACGAAAGCAACCAGTGTCCAGCCGGGAATACTGATATCCATAAATGTCCACAAAACTTCGGCACATTCGCCTGTCCCATTCAACATCAGCCTCAACGTCTCAGTTAAAGGGAAGTTTTCAAAAATATATGAAAGCCCCGGACCACATTCCGGCACTTGTTCCGGAGGCAGGTTTTGCAACCACACATGACGCGCGGATATTGCCGAACCGCCAAGTGCAACAATAGCACCCAAAATTGAATATGCTTTGATACCAGTTGGCCCAGGATTGTGGATGGCAGCAATCAAAAAGATAACCCCGACCATAGCCAGTACAATTCGTTGAGAAATACAGAGAGGACAAGGTTCCATTCCTTCAACAAACTGGAAGTATGCAGCAACAGCCAACATCAAAAAACAACTGAAAAAACCTATTAAAAACCAGGCCCTTGGCCTTAAATGAATCATGTTTGTAGCTCCACTTCCTTTTTAAATGCTCTGATTTGTCGTGATGGACCCAAAACGATAAGAATATCGCCAGCGTCTAATTTATGGTCTTGCTCTCCAATGGTAAAGTGTAACTCTTTCCCCAACTCTTTATCAACTATAGCTATTAAAATAAGATTATACCGAGAGTTCAATTGTAGTTGACTGGCATTGGTATTTTCTAACGGTGAATCTGGTGGGATTTCAATTTCTGCGGTGTTCAAATCATGTCGGCCAAAAATAGTATGGTCAAGTACATCAGCAATATCCGGATTTTTTATTAACTGGTAAATTTTTCTGCCACAAATTTGGTATGGATCAATAATTTTATTGGCGCCTGCAACTAATAATTTGTCTGCCGACTCAGGATCATCAACAATAGAAATAATTTCAAGTTTTTTGTCCATAGCACGTGCTGAGATAGTCAAAAACAAGTTGTTCGAGTCTTCTTCAAAAAAACAAAACAAGACATCAATGTGACGACCAATACCCACTTCCTCGAGATTATCATCATTTCGATAATCAGTTTCAATCACTGTAAAACCCAAATCTGCGGCAGTTATCAAGTTTTCGTGCCCCTGATCGACAATGACGACCTCATGCTGTTCTAAATCCAGACATTTGATGAGTTCGAATGACATCGGATTGTAGCCAAATACAGCGATATTTTTGACTCTCATTTTATTACCAGACTGCTTCTTTCTATTTGATCTTTAAAATAATCAATACTGTATTTTCGCCCGAGCAGAACTAAAATATCTTTAGCCTGTAAAAGAAATTCTTCTCCAGGATTAAAATAAAACTGACGGTTTTTAACTTTGTATCGATTATTACGTTTACAGTGAATTTTCTTATTACTAATTATGCCAATCAGTATCAGTCGGCGCTTTTCGAAGTTAATGTCTTTAATTTTCACATTTTCAATATCAGAATTTTCAGGAACCAGGATGGTTTCCATCAAAATATTTTTTTCCTCGTTAATGATCCCAAAAATTGCTTGTGAAGCGACCGGCTGACCAACGTATTCAGCCGCCAACAAACCCGAAATTTCAAAAGGCTGCACTATAAAATCAGCGCCAACTTGTTTAAGCTTCTTGATATTCTCTTGTCTGTTGGCCCGCGATATGATTTTAATTTCTGGATTAAGGTGGCGGCTGGTCAAAGTGACATAAACATTGGTAACGTCATTCCCGGTCGTACAAAGTACTGCTTTTGCGCCTTTATTGATACCGGCATTTAATAACACCTCGTTTTTGCTGGCATCATTTTTTATTGCCAGGCAATTATTTCTTCTAGCCAACAGAAAATTTTCCTCACTGCTATCAATAATCACATAGGCTTGTTTGTCCTTATCCATGTGTTTGGCAACTTCTTGGCCAACTCTGCCATAACCGCAAATGATGATGAAATTATCTAAATTTTCGACTTCAGAAAAAGTTCGATTTTCCCGCAACTCCTCCATTTTCTCTGTAAAGGCCGTAACAATAATCGAAGTAAAAAATGACAGTACTCCAACTCCAATAATAATAAGCGTCAAAGCTACAATTCTGCCTCCCGGAGTTTGCGGGGTAATATCGCCGTAACCAACCGTCGACATTGTAACGACAGACCAATACAAAGCATCAAATAAATGCCTGACCTGCCCCCCGACCGGCTCATTTTCGAACATGTAAATGGCAGTGCTGGAAATAAATAACCAAAAGCCGATGAACATTGCCAGTGTAAACAGTTCAAAGCGCTTGTTTGCAAGTACCTCGGTGAACAGCTTTACGCTATGAGAATAACGAACCAGTTTGAATAATCTAAAAACCAGGAAAATACGGAGAATTCTGAGCGGCCAGTAACTAGGTAAAATTGCCATTAAATCGATAATGGCATAAGGTGAAAAAATATATCTTAATTTACTGGAAAAGATTGTGGTTAAAGGCTTTCTTAACTGAAATTTGATTCCAAGATATTGAGCACGTTCATAATGCTCAATCAAAATTTTATGGCTGTCCGAATAAAGCCAGCCCCGTGAAATATATTCGATTATAAAAACAACAACAACAATATTTTCAAACCATTCGCTATAAGGAATGGGCGGGTTGTTAATTTCATAAATCAACAAAAACACACTCAACATGACCAGTAATATCATGAACAAGTCAAAGTGACGTTTAAGTCTGCTTCCCGGATTTTCCAATAAATTAAAAGCAAACTTTTTGGTAATTTGATATCGGGATGATGTTTTTAACAAGTAAGCGAAGTGAATAATCAGCCGGGTAAGCATATTGTTACTTGTTCCTTTTGTTTCTAACTACTTTATTTGCCGGGTTGAGATTGATTTCATCTATTACAATCCCTGGCCTGGCATTTAAAATATAAAGCACTGCTTCAGCTATATCCTCAGCAAGCAAATGCTGATTTGGTTCATCCCCAGGCTCAAAAGAAAGTGATTGAAAAAAGGCAGTCTTTACCATGCCGGGATTGATTAGCGAAACTCGGACATTATTTTTCGCACATTCTTCTCTAAGTGCTTGCGTAAAGCCACGCAGGGCAAATTTACTGGCACAATAAATTGAGCCTTTCCTGGCACCTTTTAATGCCGATTCCGAGCCTATATAAATCAAATCGGCATGAGCTTTTTTTTTCAAGTCAGAAATAAAACCCTTGGTCAGAAACACCTGGCTAGTAAAATTCACGGCAAGCAAGTTTTGTATCTGGCGATGGGAAAATTGCTCAAGATTACCAAACAAGCCTGTTCCTGCAGAAAAAATAATAGCATCAATATCTGGAAATTGTTTCTTCAGATTTGTTAAATGACCAGGTATTTCATCAAGCTTGGAAAGGTCTATTTCGATGCCGGAAAAACCATCTGAACTTTGAACCAGTTGCCCGGGATTTCTGGAGATACCAATGACCTGATGCCCCAGAGATAAAATTTTTTCAGTGATTGCTTTACCGATACCAGAACTGGCACCAGTCACAAGAACAGTACGCTTCAAACTGTGCATGGAAAAAACTTATCGTCTGGAATGTAATTGAGTACCTCGTTGGTGCAAAAATCCAGCATTTGTTTTTCAAGCTGCGATTTGTATGAAACCATACCATTGCAATTTTCCAGAGGGCCAGCAAACAATTTTTCTTCAGGATACAGTTTACGGATTTTCTTGAAATATTGTTCTGGCAACCGAAAGCCCCCTAAACTAACAGAATGTAGCAATTGAGTATTGATTTTTTCAAATACTTGATTAAAAAGTTGTTGATACTGTTGCTGCCACCCAGTCTGGAATATTACTGGATCAAAACGTAACCCTAACAGCCAACCTCGTTCCTGTAATTTGCACATTGCATCTATTCGCTTATTAATACTAGGGGCTTTATATTCTATTGCTGTAGCGATTTCATCAGGAGTAAAACTGAATGCAACGATACATCGGGGAAGAGGCTGCATTTCCAGAAGACTCCTGATCTGAGTGCTTTTGGTGCGCAATTCCAGCCAGGCATTTTCGATTTTTCCGAAAAAAGGTAAAAATTCCGTGGCAAAACGGGTTACTGGCTCCAGAGCCAGACTGTCGCAATCATATCCGGAAAAAAAATGAACAATTTGTTCCTGATTTTCCAGACAAATCTGCCGGATTTGATCCTGAAATTGCTCATAATTCACAAATAGTACATAGTTTGCAGATTGGTACATGCCCTGCAAAAAACAATATCTGCAATCATATAGGCAGTTGAGCATGTGAGAAAAATAATAATTATGTTTAACGCCTATGCCATATCCTGGAGGAGCGGGTAAAACAAAATTTTTATATTTCTCAGCCAGAATCAATGCCGGTTTTTGTTTTTGCAAATGGAAATTTTGGGCTTTTGGATTAAAGACTTCTCCATAGCGACGGCAATAAATGTGCCTGGCTTTTGGAAAACGATCGCAAATTTCATCAACCCTTGGATGTTGTTGAATATTTTCCTCAATATAAATAGTGTCAATCATTATTAGTACTCTGTATACGACAAAATTTACCGTTTACACAAAAAAGATAGAAGAAAGATCCAGAAAACATCATAAAGTCATGATATAGGAGCAGCCACTAAAAACCAACTGATAAGTATCATTTCACTTTTTTCAGGGAATTGGATCACAGAATTTACTAATTTTTTGACTATTATTGATAGTAACTTCATAAAGCGACAATTCTCTAGCGGGTAAAGGTATGTACGATTTAATTGAAAAAAAATGGACGCAGTTTATAAACGGACTGATTTTGAAAGATTTTGGTTGGAAGCGCAGCTTCAGAAGATTGAATAGTAAACAAATATTGCAGTGGCAAGACCCGAACTCAGGCCATTGGTACTCTGAAAAAACTGCATTAAGATTGGTAAAAATTCAGGCCCTTGATCATTTAGAACACTGAAAAATGAACTGACAACCAAAAGTTTATGAGCTATTCAATGTAGGCTAGTATAATGCTTAAGCCTACAATTAAATTTTTCAGCCATGGCTTTTAAACCTGCATCAACTCATCGCAACCGAACTACGAAACTGCTTCAGATTGTTATTGAAAAACAGCAAAAAATACTGAAGGCCATTCAGGCAGTTTTACCTGAAAAATTAGCCCCCGAAGTTAAAGGCTGCGTCATCAAGGAAACAAAGCTGTTGGTCTATGCAGATTCAGCTGTGTGGTCTTCTCAATTACGTTTTTTTTGTCGATCCATGCAAGAAGCAGCAAATACAGTCTGCGATAACCACATTGATAAAATACAGCTCAAAGTCCATTTACCTGTCAGGGATTTCCCCGAGCAGAAAACAAAACTTGAAATTCCATCTCAAACCAATATAGATGCCATCAGGTCAAGCCAGTTACAAGCCCCTGAAAGTGATCTTAAACAGTCGTTGATAAGCCTCAGCAGGACTATGGAAAAATTAAGCGGCGCTTGAAGACTCTCCGGAATTACGCATAAACGAGATGGGGGCATCTTTTTCGCTGTCAAAAGTAACTATCTCATAAGCATCCCGGTTATCCAGTAAAGTACGGAGCAGCTTGTTGTTTAAAGCATGGCCTGATTTGTACCCAATAAATTCCCCAATCAAACTATGCCCCAACAAGTACAAATCACCAATGGCATCGAGGATTTTATGTTTAACGAACTCATCCGCAGAACGCAAGCCATCTTCATTAAGAATTTTATCATCATCAACGACAATGGCGTTGTCTAGACTGCCACCCAAAGCAAGATTATTTTTTCTTAAAAACTCAATATCCTTCATGAACCCAAAGGTTCTGGCCCGACTAACTTCCTTGACAAAAGTTGTTGTTGAGAAATCCATCGTTGCTGTTTTAACGTCTTCCCCAAATGCGGGGTGCTCAAAATCGATGGTAAAAGTTACTTTAAATCCCTCAAAAGGTGAAAACGCCGCCCATTTTTCACCTTCTTCAACACGAATTCCCTTTTTTATCCGGATGTAACGCTTCGGTTTATCCTGTTCCTGAACTCCGGCAGACTGCAACAGAAAGACAAAAGGGCCAGCGCTGCCGTCCATAATTGGTACTTCTGCAGAGCTGACATCGATAATGGCATTATCAATGCCCAACCCGGCTAAGGCCGATAACAAATGTTCGACAGTTGATATTTTTACTTCATCTTGAACCAGTGTTGTCGACAAAGTCGTTTCCCCGACATTTTTAGGCGTTGCCGCAATGGTGACAGGGGTTTCCAGGTCAACCCTGCGAAAACAAATTCCGGTATCCGCCTCAGCTGGATGCAAGGTTAAATATACTTTTTCTCCTGTATGCAAACCAACGCCTGTCGCTCTGATTACGTTTTTGAGAGTCCGTTGCTTAATCATAAGGGTCACGCCGTTTATTGGGAAAAGCTGCTCATTTTAACACATCTAAGGTAAATTAAATGAGCAGCTTTTTTAAAGGATACCTAACGCTATATATGGGGCCAATCCATCATTAAATGAAATATCTGGATGAATTAAACCCCTCACTGAATTCCTAAAGCAAAAAATCACGTTGGCGATCTAGTCGGCCTGGCGTCTAAGAAAAGCCGGAATATCCAAATAATCCAGATCTGCGGTATCTTTCGATGGAGCGCCGAATCGAGTTTCCCTGACTTCAGCTGCTTGTTGTTGTCGCTTGACAGTAGGGACATCCAGATTTGAATAATTCGGTTCACCACTATTAACTTTCTGAACCAGTTTGACAGGAGTTTTAACCGGAGCCGTACCCATTCCCGTGGCAACAACAGTCACCTTGATTTCGTCTCCTAAAGTTGGATCAAGTGCGGTTCCTATTTTGATGATCGCATCTTCGGCAGCAAATTGATGAACAATTGTTCCGACTTCATCAAATTCTGCAATACCCATATCTGCTGCAGTAATATTTACCAGAATTCCCCTCGCACCCTGTAAATTAATATCCTCAAGCAAAGGACACGCGATGGCTTTTTCTGCAGCTTCTCGGGCACGGTTTTCGCCTTCAGCAGAACCGGTTCCCATGATAGCGGCACCCATGCTGGCCATGACTGTCCTGACATCTGCAAAATCGACATTAATCATACCCGGGTGAGTAATCAATTCGGTAATGCCTTGTACGGCATCCAGTAACACATCATTGGCAGCATTGAATGCAGAAACCAGAGAGATGTTATTGCCCAGAACTGGTAATAATTTCTGGTTTGGAATGGTAATCAGAGAATCGACATGTTTTTCCAATTCAGCAATACCCATTTCGGCAACGGCCATCTTTTTTACACCTTCGAAGTCGAATGGCTTTGTCACCACCGCAACGGTTAAGATACCCATGTCTTTGGCTATTTCTGCAATCACAGGAATGGCCCCTGTCCCAGTTCCACCACCCATGCCTGCAGTCAAAAACACCATGTCAGCACCTTCAATAACCTCTTTGATACGTGATTTATTTTCTTCTGCCGCTTTTTTACCAATTTCTGGGTCAGTACCTGCCCCAAGACCTTTGGTTAATTCAACGCCTAGTTGTACAACAGTATCAATGTCGAGTTTTCTTAATGCCTGGGCATCGGTATTTGCGCAAACAAAAGAGACTCCATCAATATCGTTGCCAAGCATATGATTGACTGCATTACCGCCGCCGCCGCCCACACCGATAACCTTAATAATCGCATTATCATTGCCAGAATCCATCAATTCATATTTCATTTTCGTATCCTCTTTTTGATTCAAAATTAACTAACTTTACTTAATGTCATCAATTAGGTTGCTAGAGAAGCCGCCTAAAAACTTGTTTAAAAATTCCCATGAAACCAATTCATAATTCTTTCCCAAATCCCCATCTTTCTATCCAATATCCCCCGGCTTCCAATCATTTGATGCTCTTTTCCATAAAGCAGCAATCCTACTCCAGTTGCATAAATCGGGTTCTGAACAACATCAGTTAGTCCCGAAACATGTTGCGGCAAACCCAATCGAACCGGCATATGAAATATTTCCTCAGCCAGATCAACCAACCCGTATACTTTTGAACTGCCACCGGTCAACACAATTCCGGCAGCAATCAGGTCTTCAAAGCCACTGCGTCTTATCTCAGCCTGTACCAATAGCATTAATTCCTCATACCGTGGCTCAATTATTTCAGCCAGATTTTGTTTGGAAATTTTTCTTGGTGGCCGATCGCCAATACTTGGGACTTCAATTGAATCTTCAACATTTGCCAGTTGGGTTAACGCACAAGCATGCTCGCGTTTGATTTGCTCGGCATTTTGAGTCGGCGTTCTCAATGCTACTGCAATATCATTGGTTACCTGATCACCCGCAATGGGAATAACCGCTGTATGCTGTATTGCGCCATCAGAAAACACCGCAATATCAGTTGTTCCTCCACCAATATCAATCAAACAAACTCCCAGTTCTTTTTCATCGTCCGTTAAAACTGCAGTGCAAGATGCAAGCTGCTCAAGAACAATATCGTCGACTTCCAGGTCACATCGCCTGATACATTTGATAATATTTTGAGCCGCACTGATGCTGCTAGTAACCATATGCACTTTGGCTTCAAGACGAATACCGGCCATGCCGATTGGCTCCTTAATTCCGTCTTGACGATCGATGATAAATTCCTGTGGCAAAATATGCAGGATCTTTTGATCAGTGCCAATTGCAACAGCTTTGGCAGAATCAATAACCCGATCAATATCATATTGAGTAACCTCTTTATCCTTTATAGCAACTACCCCGTGAGAATTTAAACTACGGATATGGCTACCTGCAATACCTGCATAGACTGAATGAATATTGCATCCGGCCATCAGTTCTGCTTCTTCAACGGCCCGATTGATAGACAACACTGTCGATTCCAGATTAACGACAACGCCTTTTTTTAGTCCTCGCGAAGGAGTGGAACCTATACCAATGACTTCCAATTCTCCCGTTTCGGTGAGCTCAGCAACGATGGCAGCCACTTTTGAAGTCCCAATGTCCAGCCCTACTATCAGATTACGATCAGTTTTTTTTGCCATGTTTATGCTCTTTAAGTTTTTTTCTTATTTTGTTGTTTTGCAATCTCATCTTTCCAAAGCAATTCCGCTCCTCGCTTCCAGGTTACTGCAAAACCATTGGGATAGCGTAAATCAACTTTGCTGATTGTTTCCAAGCCGTTTTGTTGACTATTAGCGAGTATCGGAAGGGATTTCATCAGGCGTTGAAATTTTTGCAGCGGATCAATTCTGCCAAGCTGTAGTTCCATACCGTTGGCAAGTAACAGCTTCCATGACCGACGGTTATTGACGGTAAATTCACGCAATTCAAGGGACTGATCCTGTAATACCAATTGCAATCCTTGCATAATGTTGAACAGCCTTTTTTCCAATCCTGCAGGCCCGACGAGTTGTGGAAGAAATGTCAGTGCTTCAATATTCTCCGGTTTGAATAATTCCCCACGATTGTTAAGTAACCCATCATTTCCCCATTTTGCAGCAGCTTGTTGCTCACTAAGTTTAATGTCTATAGTATCCGGCCAAACCCTTTTAACTTTGGCATCATCAATCCAGGCCATATTTTTGGCTGTTTGTTGAATGGAGTTAATATCTGCCGCAAACAATCCGGTTTTCACCAGGGGCAGTAAATGCTGTTTTAACTGGTTTTTGTCTAGATATTGAAAATCTCCTTCAATCCGGACATAGCGAATCGGCATCAATTTGATACTCAAGGATTTAAGCGCAATACTACCCATCCACATTCCGATTGTGACAAAACCGATAAAAAAAGCAGCTTTCGGAATGGTCATGATAGTTCCGCCTGAGTAAATGATGTTTCCAAAATGCGCCAGACTAGTTCATCAAAATCAATTCCGGCTGCCTTGGCCGCCATGGGAACCAGGCTGTGATCAGTCATTCCGGGCACAGTATTAATTTCGATTAACTGGGCTTGATGTTGATCATCAATAAATAAATCAACACGACTCCAGCCTCTAACCCCAATGAGTTGAGCAGCCCGGAGAGCCAGCTTTTGAATATCTTGTTGCTGCTGATCATTTAGCCCACAAGGGCAGTGATACATTGTTGTATTTGCCTGATACTTTGCCTCGTAATCGTAAAAAGTATGCGGTGTTTCCAGACCAATAACCGGTAATGCCTGATCGTTTAAAATCCCCACGGTATATTCTTTTCCAGAAACCCAGGATTCAGCATAAACTTGACATTGATAATTTGAAGCGGTTTTCCAAGCAGCTAATAATTCCGAAATATTTCCTGCTTTGCTCATACCAATACTGGAACCTTCCAGTGATGGCTTGACAATGACTGGAAATTGTAGCTTGCTTGCACAAATATAAACGTCTTGTTCAGAAGCCAACAACATCCATGATGGTGTTGGCAAGTTGGCTCCTTGCCAACAAAGCTTGGTTCTTAATTTATCCATACTTAATGCCGAGGCCATAACACCACTTCCAGTGTAGGGAATTTTTAATGCTTCTAGGACCCCTTGCAGGATGCCGTCTTCACCACCTCTGCCATGAATAATGTTGAATACACGATCGAAACTTTGCTTCGTGATTGGCGAAACCATATCATCTTTAACATCCACGGCAATGACATTGACACCTTTGCGTTGCAATCCAGCCGACACCTGCTGACCACTGTTGATGGATATTTCCCTTTCGGCAGCCGACCCTCCCATCAGCACAGCTACTTTGCCAAATTCTGCTGGATCAACGATTAGGCAAGGTGTCATTGTGAAACTCCCTGGCCTACAATGCAGACTTCAGTTTGTAAAAACACGCCTTGTTGTTGCTTAACTTCACTCTGTACATAGTGAATCAATGCTTCGATATCACTTGCAGTTGCAGAACCGGTATTGATAATAAAATTTGCATGTTTTTCAGAAACCTGTGCGCCACCTATGCTATATCCTTTAAGATTGCTGGCTTCAATTAATCGAGCGGCATAATCATAACTCGGATTTTTGAAAACCGAGCCACAACTGGGTTGATTGGTTGGTTGTGACTGATTTCGTTTTGCGAGTAAGGTCTTGATTTTTTCCTGACTTACGCTAGTATCGCCTGACTTCAACTGTAATTTGGCGGCAACAAACCACTCATTATGGTAGCCGGTAACCGAACGATAATTAATTTCAAATTCATCCGCGGTACGCTCTGTTATTGTTCCGTTACTGGAAATCATTTCAACGGTGCTGACAATATTCCAGGTTTCCCCACCAAAAGCGCCTGCATTCATTTTCAGGGCGCCACCCATGGTTCCAGGAATTCCTGCCAGAAATTCGGCACCAGTTAAACCTTGTTCACCACAGAAGCGAGCTACGTGTGCGCAAGGAACTCCTGCTTCAACATAAATGCGAGTATCAGAATTACGATGCATTTGCTTGAGACGACCGCGAATATTAATGACAATACCCGGGATACCCCCATCACGAATCAAAAGGTTACTTCCCAGCCCTATCCAGAAAACCGGTGTGGTAGCTGGCAACGAACTTAAAAACAACTGTAAATCATTTTTGTCAGCAGGAAAAAACAATTGCTCAGCTGGTCCTCCAACACGCCAACTGGTGTATTTGGCCAGAGGCATATTTTTTAACAATTTGCCTTTAATGTTCATTGAATTAAACATGCTTTCAGCACAAGCGTTCACTGTTTTAATAATGATTCAAGTTGTTGCGGTAATTTTGTCGCAATTTTGCCAACATCTCCGGCTCCCATTGTTAGCACCACATCGTCGGGTTTAATGATGCCCGCCAGAATTTGGGGTAAATCATCCTGGTCCTTGACAAATATCGGGTCAACCTGGCCACGCATCCGTATGGTACCAGCCAAGGTTTTGCTGTCTGCACCAGTAACTGGAGTTTCACCGGCAGCATAGATATCCAGTAAAATCAATACATCAACGCTGGATAATACTTGCACAAAGTCTTCAAATAAATCACGAGTTCTGGAATACCGGTGTGGTTGAAAAATCAGTACGGCACGCCTTTTTGGCCATGCCTGACGCAAAGCCTCCATGGTTGCAGCGATTTCTCTGGGGTGATGACCGTAGTCGTCAACCAATGTAATCTTGCCGTCTGTTAATGAGATATCACCGTTAATCTGAAATCTTCTGCCCACGCCATGAAAAACCGACAGACTGTTTACGATAGCTTCATCTGGGACTTCAAGATAAGTAGCAATAGTAATCGCAGCCAAGGCATTCAGCATGTTATGCCAACCCGGCATATTTAATGTAACGTGTATGTTCTTGTGATTCCCCCAGCGAACAACATCAAATTTAGTTAACATGCCTTGCTGTTCAATGTTGATAGCACGAATATCCGCGTTTTCATCAACTCCATAAGTTTTAACAGGCTTGGATAATTCCGGCAGCACTTCCTTGACACCTGGGTCATCAAGACACATTACAGCTAGTCCATAAAACGGCAGATGGTGTAAAAATTCGATAAAAGTCTGTTTCAGACGTTCAAAACTACCGCCATACGTTGACATGTGATCTTCATCAATATTGGTGACCACAGCAATCATCGGCTGCAAGTGTAAAAAAGAAGCATCACTTTCATCAGCTTCCGCCACCAGATAATGTCCTGTTCCCAGTTTGGCATTCGTACCAGCGCTATTTAACCGGCCTCCTATAACAAAAGTAGGATCCAGACCCGCTTCAGCTAATATACTGGCAGCCAAACTGGTCGTTGTGGTTTTTCCATGAGTCCCTGCTACCGCAATACCAAATCGAAACCGCATTAATTCAGCAAGCATTTCAGCTCGGGGAATGACCGGGATTCTTTTTTGATAGGCTCGTTCTACTTCAATGTTGTTTCGATCTACCGCACTTGAAGTAACTACAACATCTGCGTCTTCAACATTTTCAGCATGGTGACCAATAAAAATTGTTACTCCATTTTTTGCCAATTGCTCAGTGACTACGGTATCTTTCATATCTGACCCAGTCACCCTATAACCCAAATTTGCCAGCACTTCAGCTATGCCACTCATGCCGGTACCGCCAACACCCACAAAATGGATGTTTTTAATTGCTCCTAAAGCCTCTTTAGCAACGGTATTAACAGACTGACTCATTTTTTTACCTCATTAATGCAAATTTGAGCGACCTTTTCGGTTGCATCCAGACGGGCACATTTTCGAGCTGCTTGAGACATTTGTTCTAACTTGCTTTTAACACTGCTAATCGTTTTAGCTAATAAATCGGCTGTTAACTGTTGCTGCTGAATAAGTACACCTGCACCAGCCTCAGTCAGATATTTTGCGTTTGCAGTCTGGTGATCATCAATAGCAAAAGGGTAGGGAATCAGAATTGAAGGCAGGGCAGTAGCTGCAATTTCACTGATAGTCATAGCACCTGCACGACAAATAATTAAATCAGCCCATTGGTAAGCTGCGCTCATATCGTCAATAAAAGCTAATACTTCTGCATTAATCTGGTTCGTGGCATAATCAACCTTAACCTGCTGCAAATCTTTCTCTCCAGTTTGATGCTTAACCCTGAAACCCTTTGCTGAAACAATAGCTGCAGGCACCATCTTGTTTAAAATATGTGCGCCAAGGCTCCCGCCTACAACCAGAAGGTGTAGAGAATTTTTGTTGTTAAACCTTTTATTATGGGCAGCTTCAGAAAAAGACTTCCTTAACGGATTACCCGTACAAACATTTTTTGTCGATTGCTTAAAACTGCCCGGAAATGCTTCCAAAATCACATTAGCAATACACGATAACAATCGGTTGGTGGTTCCGGGAATACGGTTTTGCTCATGGATAACCAAAGGTATCCCCATCATTTTGGCCATTAAACCACCGGGTCCCGCTACAAACCCTCCCATGCCTAAAACCACATCCGGTTGCCTTTTTTGTAAAGCCGTTCTGGCCTGCTTGAGCGCAAGAATTAGCATCAGCGGCGCTTTTAACAGTGCCAATCGTCCTTTTCCGCGCAACCCGGAGACCGACAACCAATCTATTTCAATGTCTTGTTCAGGAATTACCCGACTCTCAAGGCCTTTTTTAGTTCCCAACCAGCTAACCTGCCAACCTTTTTCCTGCAAATTTTGAGCAACAGCCAAGGCCGGAAAAACATGCCCTCCGGTACCTCCGGCCATAATCATGATTGTGTTACCCATTCCGGTTTTCTCTTCGGTGTATTGGCATAAAGATTGGAAACTTCACTGTTAATTCTGAATAACAACGCAATAGCTGCGCACATAATGATCATACTGCCTCCACCATAGCTCATCAGTGGTAAGGTAAGACCTTTGGTCGGTAGCATGCCCATGTTAACGCCAATATTGACAAATGCCTGAAATCCAAACCAGATCCCTAAACCATAAGCCGCATAAGCATGAAAATCCTGGTCAGCCATTTCTGCTTTTATAGCAATTGTAAAAGCTCTCCAAACTAACAAGGAATAAAGAAAAATTACTGTTAGCACTCCAAACAAGCCCAGCTCTTCACTTAAAACAGAAAAGAGGAAATCGGTATGGGCTTCGGGCAAATAAAATAATTTCTGCAAACCCGATCCTAAACCTACACCCAGCCATTCACCCCGCCCAAATGCAATGAGTGCCTGGGTTAATTGGAATCCTGAATTTAATGGATCAGCCCAAGGGTCAATAAAACTAACAACCCTTAACATTCTGTATGGCTCTAAATAAATCAGCAATGCTGCAAGAATTACCAACGTGACCAATAGAATAATAAATTGCCATATTTTCGCGCCGCTAATAAACATCATGCCTAATGCAATAGTTAAAATAACGACAGCGGAACCAAAATCCGGCTCTTTAAGTAATAAAAAACAACAAAACGCAAACAGCATTAATGGTTTGATCATTCCGTGGGAGGAGGTACGAACCGAGTCTTTATATTTAGTGACATAACCTGCCATATAAATGACAGAGGTAAATTTAACGATTTCAGAAACCTGTATTCTCAGTCCTCCAAGCGATAACCACCTTACACTGCCGTTGACTTTAACCCCTAAGCCTGGAATCAACACCAAAACCAGCAAAGTCAGTCCTGCTAAAAATAACC
This sequence comes from Methylomonas sp., assembly GCA_026990815.1. GTDB lineage: Bacteria > Pseudomonadota > Gammaproteobacteria > Methylococcales > Methylomonadaceae > JALSJK01. The sequence goes on from JALXCS010000070.1 coordinate 16,648, forward strand.
AAGGATAAATTTTCTGCCAGAAAGACACGTTAATCATTAACACAATGGCACCTACTACGAAGCCCAAACTAATATGAATAAGTTGTCTGACTGGATAATGCCAAGCATTTCCAGAGGTTTTGATGCCTAAATGTATGGTTGCAGAAGTCATGATGATATAACCAATAATCAACAAACCTCCAAACACGAATAGCAATAAAGTATCGCTTTTGATGCAATCCAATATTGTCTGCTTAGGAGCATGTTTATTCATGCGGCTAGCTCCTTAACAGCTTTACTGAATAATTTACCGCGCTCCTTATAATTTTTAAACTGGTCGAGACTGGCACAGGCTGGTGATAAAAGCACGCAATCGCCGCGACCGGCAAGTGTTGCTGCTTGATTAACCGCATCCCGCATAGATTTTGCAATTTTTGTAGGTATGGTATCAGTAATGATTTTTTGTATTAGTGGTGCATCTTTACCCATTAATACCACCGCTTTTACTTTTTTCTCAAGAATTGGTGCAAGTTCACGCATGTCAGCATTTTTGGCATCGCCTCCAGCAATCAATACGACCTTTCGATTCATGCCTTTCAGCGCTGCGACACAAGCGCCAACATTCGTTGCTTTCGAATCATTAATCCATGTAATTCCGTTTATTTCTGCAACTGCCTGCATCCTGTGATCCAGACCTTTGAAGCCTTTGAGTGCAGTCAACATAGCAGTTTCCGATAAACCGATCGCTTTTCCCAATGCCCAAGCCGCCAATGCATTTGCAATGTTATGAGATCCGAAAAGAGGCAGTTCTTTGGTGTCCATAAAACATTGGCCATTTTCTGCAAGACATTCTCTTTCTTGCTTGATACTCAAATGAAAATCTGCACCATTCTCAAGACCAAAGGTCAAAACCTCCCGGTCCGGTTCGATCATGCCAATGACAAAAGGGTCATCAGCATTAAGTATCATGACTCCTTCGCCGTTAAATATTTTTTGCTTTGCTTCCGCATATTCATTGATATTTGAATAACGATCCAGATGGTCTTCAGAAATGTTCAGAACAGTTGCCGCTGTGGGCTGCAGAAAATCAGTTCTCTCCAACTGAAAACTGGATAATTCAAGGACAAAAAGATCAATGTCAGGATCAATTAAATCGAGCGCCGGAGTTCCATAGTTACCTCCAATGGCAACATGCTTATCATCAGCTTCTGCCATTTTTGCGACCATACTGGTTACGGTACTTTTACCATTTGAGCCGGTAATTGCGACAACTGGAGCAGAAACAGAAACAGAGAACAAATCAATGTCACCAATCAATTGAATGTTGTTTGACAACGCATTTTGAATCACAGGATCTTTAAGTGAGATGCCAGGACTAACAACAAGATGTGTTGCAGTAGCAAATGCCACCTTGTCAAATCCACCTGTAAATACAGCAACATCTGGCATTTCAGATAATAATTGATAATTCATGGGTGGATTTTTTCGGCTGTCAGTTAATGCGAAAGCAAAATCAAGTTTGTTCAGATAACGGGCAACTGAAAGTCCCGTGTGCCCCAAGCCAACAATTAATATCTTGCTTGATTCAGGTGATAGCCCGAATGTTGACAATAATTTTTTGTGGACCGTTGTTTTATCCATAACTTACCTGAGTTTCAATGTTGCTAAACCAATCAAAACCAAAATGACAGTAATAATCCAGAATCTGACAATAACCCTTGGTTCTGGCCATCCTTTCAATTCAAAATGGTGATGAATTGGCGCCATCCTGAATACTCGTTTGCCTGTTAATTTAAATGAAATAACCTGAACGATAACCGAAGCTGTTTCCATGACGAAAACACCTCCCATAATCAACAAAACCAGTTCCTGTCTGACCAGAACTGCTAATACACCTAATGCAGCCCCAAGCGCCAATGCTCCGACATCTCCCATAAACACCATTGCAGGATATGTGTTAAACCACAAAAAACCCAAGCCTGCACCGGTTAATGTGGCACTGAAAACGAATAATTCACCTGATTTGGGCAGAAAAGGAATTGCCAGATATTCAGAAAAATTTACATGACCTGACAGATAGGCAAAAATCCCCAACGCAGCTGCAACCATGACTGTTGGCATAATGGCCAAGCCATCCAGTCCATCCGTTAAATTAACCGCATTGCTGAATCCGACGATCATTAATGAAGTTAGCACTACATAAAACCAACCTAAATCTACTTTGACTTCTTTGAAAAAAGGCACAATATATTGTGTTTCTGCCGGTACCGTTGCTGTTTGGAATAAAAATACAGCGGCAGCAATTGCAATCAGCCACTGCCAGAAAAACTTTGCTTTTGCTGATAAGCCATCACTATTGCCCAGTTTAATTTTCTTGTAATCATCGACAAAACCGATGACACCGAAACCCATGGTGACAAGTAGCACCACCCATACATACCGGTTACTTAAATCAGCCCAAAGCAGAGTGCTGAAAGCAATAGCAACCAGAATTAAAGTTCCGCCCATTGTCGGCGTACCAGCTTTGTCCAAGTGACTTTCAGGTCCGCAGTCACGAACATTTTGACCAATATTGTTATTACTTAACCGGCGTATCATTGCCGGACCAATCATGAACGAAAAGACCAAAGCAGTTAAGGCCCCAAGGATGGCCCGGAAAGTTAAATACTGAAAAACCCGGAAGCCGCTATCCAGGGTCATCAAATAATCAACCAGATATAACAGCATAATTACGCAGCCTCCTTAGCGAGTAAGGCTTCTGTGACTTTCTCCATTTTTTGGGCTCTTGAGCCTTTAATTAATAAAGTCTCATTACCGGAAATTTCACCTAACAAAACTTCAATCAGCTCATCCTGTGTTGAAAAAAAAGAAGCTCCTTTACCAAAAGTACTGACAGTACTTTCAGCATCGGAGCCGACTGCTAACAATCGCACAACATTCCTTGATTTAATAAGCTGACCCAAATCTGCATGAATTTTTTGGCTATTCGGACCAAGTTCCCCAAAGGCACCCAGAATAACCCAAGGGTTACCAGGACAATTTTGCAATACCTCCAAAGCCACCTCCAAAGATGACGGGTTTGCATTATATGTATCATTGATAATAATATTTCCTTTTCCACTCACCAATGGCTCAAGTCTTCCGGCAACTGGTTTCATAGTGCCAAGTCCCTGTTCAATTTGTTCCAAAGGAATTTCCAAAGACAGACAAGCTGAAGTTGCTGCCAACGCATTCAGCACATTGTGTTTTCCGGCCAAACGTAATGAAACCAAAGTTTTCCTTTTGCTAGTTAACAAGTTGAATTTGGTTACAAAATGATTTTGTTCAATGCTGCTGGTGATTTCAGAAGCAGTAATATTCGCCATTGGTGAAAAGCCAAAAGAAATGACATTCCGGTTTCCTGCCACTTCCTGCCAGAACGGGAAAAATGGGTCATCAATATTCAGTACTGCGATTCCATGCTTAGGTAAGCACTCAATTATTTCGGATTTTGCCTGGGCAATCCTCTCTGTACTTCCAAACCCCTCAAGATGCGCTGTACCAACATTTGTAATAATGGAAACATCAGGTTGAACAAACTGTCCGGTATAGGCAATTTCCCCTGGATGATTGGCGCCCATTTCAATGACAGCGAAATCATGTTGATTATCAAGGCGCAACAAAGTCAAAGGAACTCCAATGTCATTATTAAAATTACCTTGTGTGGATAACACCTGGCCATTGACTGACAATATGGCAGCCACCATTTCTTTAACAGTGGTTTTGCCATTACTTCCAGTAATTGCACAGACAGGTAAAGCCAGTTTGCTGCGAACTACTCCAGCTATTTTTGCCAGGGCCAAACGCGTATCTTGAACAATAATTTTTGGCAGCGGCGTGTCTACATTTCGTTCGACCAAGACAGCAGCCGCACCCGATTTTTCAGCTTGCTCAACAAAGTCATTACCATCAAAATTATCACCTTTGATGGCAAGATATAAGTTTCCAGCTTGCAAAGTACGGGAATCAATACTGATTTTGTTAATGGCTACATCTGCCCCGGTTAACTCACCAGCAACAATTTCATTGATCTGTTGTAACGTCATCAACATAGCTGCACCCTTTTTGCTTTAAGTGCTCCAATGGCAATTTCCTTGTCATTGAATGGATGTTTGATGCCTTTTATTTCCTGATAATTTTCATGCCCTTTGCCCGCGATAAGCACTATATCATTATCATTTGCAGCACTAATGGTCTGGCAGATTGCAGATTTGCGATCATTGATCACAGTCACTTTATCCTTTGGACATCCTTCCAAAATTTCATTAATGATGATTTCGGGTTGTTCATATCGAGGGTTATCATCAGTTAAAACAACTTCGTCTGCCCATTGAGCTGCAATGCTACCCATCAAGGATCTTTTCCCTTTATCCCGGTCACCTCCGCAACCAAATACTACTGACAGCTTATTTCCACAGTGAGGTTTCAGAGATTTCAGGACCCGTTCCAAAGCATCAGGAGTATGCGCGTAATCAATGAATATTTGCAAGGAATGATGACTATCCGTTAAACGCTCCATTCTGCCACTGATAGACACAATTTTGTTCGATACTATTTCAACTATATCGGATAAGTTATCACCTGATGCCAGTAACGCGGAAATTACGGCCAGAATATTTTCCAGGTTAAACCCTCCAACCATCGGAGTATGTAAAGGATAAGAGCTGCCTTGCCAATGAAGCAGACAATCGATTCCTTTTAGGGTGTAACAAACATTACTGGCGGTAAGTACTCTTGGATTTCGCTGTGAATTATTTTGGCGGCTAAAACAAATAATTGCTGCACTTTTCGGTGATGTAGAAATAATCTCATCCGCATAAGGAATATCTTTATTAACCACGACAAAATCTATTCCTGGAACCGCCAACAATTTTAATTTCGCCTGAACATACGCTTCCATCGAACCATGATAATCAAGGTGGTCACGGGTGATGTTAGTAAAAATTACACCTTTAAGCTCAATAGCATCGGTACGTCCCTGTTCGAGCCCGTGAGAAGAAACCTCCATAGTGACAGTTTGTTTATGCTGATCAACAAAATACCGTAAAATTTTTTGTATGGTGATAACATCGGGCGTTGTGTTTTCAGTAATATTAAGATGATTTATTTCACCCCATCCCAAGGTACCGATAACACCACAATCTGGTAATAGTTGTGCCAAAAGCTGGCTACAAGTGGTTTTGCCATTAGTGCCAGTAATACCTATAACTGATAACTTTTTTGAAGGAAAATCATAAAATCTGGCAGCTATTAGTCCAAGCTTGTCTGACAAGCCATCAATTGCAATGTAAATCGGATCAGTAATTTTTGTATTTGATATCAGCTTAGAAGGCTCATATAAAATAACTGCCGCGCCATTATTGATGGCTTGTTCCGCAAAATAAATTCCATGTTGTTTTGCCCCAGGAATGGCAATGAAAGCATATCCCAAAGCCACCTTTCTGCTATCCAGAGTCAGACCTTTTACGTCAAGATCAATGATTGGCTTTTCTGTCTGATCAGTCAGCAGCTTTGATAGCATCATGACGCATTCCTTGCTAATAATAATGACATCGTAGACTCGTCATCCGGGGCAATATTTAACACCCGCAACGCGCCACCCATAACCTTGGAAAATACCGGGCCAGCAACAAGCCCTCCGTAATAATGCTTACCGGAAGGTTCATCAATCAGTACAACTGTTACCAAGCGTGGATTGCTTGCAGGAGCCAAACCTGCAAAAATTGCCAGATAACTATCAGTTGAATAGCCGCCTGCAATTGATTTTTTTACCGTTCCAGTTTTGCCGGCAACCCGATAGCCATCAATACGAGCCTGATAAGCGGTGCCATCTTTTTTAATAACCTGCTCCAGCATGCGCCGTACTTTTTTAGCCGTTTCAGCGCTCAACACCCGTCGCGCATCATTGTCTTCTTCTCTCCTAATTAACGATACAGAGTGAAGAATGCCGTCATCAGCTAACGCTGTATAGGCCCTTGCTAATTGAAGTACTGAAGTGGAAAGACTGTAACCAAATGATAATGTAGCTTTTTCAAAATCACTCCAGGTTTGATAGTCAAGTAAAAAACCGCTAGTTTCACCAGGAAATCCAATACCGGCAAGTTCACCAAAACCTAAATTATGATACGCACGCCAAAAATATTTGGAGGGCATCGCCAGAGCAATTTTGCTGGCGGCAACATTACTGGACTTTTTTAAAACTGTTGTTAAATCCAGGTCGCCATAGTTGTGAATGTCGTGGACAAGTCTTCTGCCAACTCTGAAAAAACCATGTGTTTCAATGATGACATCGGGACGAACAAACCCACCATCCAAAGCCGCAGCAACCACAAAAGGCTTAACCGTTGAACCGGGTTCAAATTTATCGGTAAATACCCGGTTACGAATGAATTTTAAATTTTTTTTGCCGTTAGGGTTAAAAGAAGGATAGTTGGCAGCAGCCAAAATATCACCATTTTTAGCATCTAGCATCACTAGAGACCCTGAATGTGCCTGATGTTCCTTGACTGCAAACTTTAATTCCCGATAGGCAAGATATTGCAGTCGTTGATCTATCGTCAGGTGAAGATCCTGGCCTGGAACGGGGACAGTAATACTTTCAATATTTTCAATAATACGTCTTTTACCATCACGGATCACTCGTTTGCTTCCAGGATGTCCTTTTAATGCATCTTCATACATCAGTTCCAAGCCTTCCTGACCTTTATCCTCATGATCAGTAAATCCTAGCAGGTGGGCGCTGACCTCGCCAGTCGGATAAAATCTTTTGAACTCCGGCTCAAAATATACACCGGGCAAATGCAAGGCTTTTACTTGACTGACTATAGCAGGACTTACTCTGTGCTTTAGGTACGCAAATTTTCGGCCTGATTCTTGGGAAAAAGCTTTCACTATGTAGTGGGTCGGTTTTTTCAGTATTTTTGCAAGCTTTGCGAAAGTTGCGTTATTTAATTCAAAGCATCCCTGAGGTATATTTTTGGGTGTTACTTCGGCATACTCTTTACAAATTTGAGGATTAACCCAAACTGAATGCACTGGTGTACTGATGGCAAGTGGCCTGTTATTTCTATCTAAAATTTCTCCACGGTAGGCGGGAACTGTTACCGTACTAATATGCCGCATATCACCTTTTTTTTGCAGAAATTGCTTGTTAAGCACTTGCAAATCAATTGCTCGCCCGATTAACATCGCCATTGCACCCATCATAAACGCAAACAACAGCCGCCTTCTCCAGGAAAAATCCGGCTGTGGATTATCAGCTTTTACTTGATGAGTAAAAAAGTACATAGTTCGTTATGGCTTTATAAACACAATGTCCTTTTGTTTTGGAATAACCATTGATAATTGGTTACGGGCTATGATTTCAACCCGATTATGCTCAGCCAATGTGGTTAGTTCCAATTGCAATCTCCCCCAATCGACTTCGTATTTATCCAATTGTTTTTCAATATTTTGTATATCTATAAACACTTGTCTTGAGCGATATTTGCAATAGACAACTGATAACGCAGAACCGACCAGGAGCGAAAGACTAGCTGCCAGTAATGTTTTTCCCTTCATACTTATCTTTTTTCTGCTACCCGCAAAATTGCACTGCGTGATCTGATATTGTTTGTAACTTCCTGATGTGATGCACGAAACGCTTTGCCTATTTTTTTTAGTCGACCTTTTTCGATATCGGCTTCTTTAATTGGAAGTCTTCCAATATTTTGTTTCGATCTGCTTTCATTCCGGATGAATCTTTTCACAACTCTGTCTTCCAGTGAATGAAAGCAAATAACCATCAATCTGCCACCCGGTTTTAATACAGTTACAGCGTCTTCCAAAACAGTGGCCAGTTCATCCAATTCATGATTGATTGCTATCCTGATAGCCTGAAAACTTCGTGTTGCAGGATGCTTGTGTTTTTCCTTAACAGGAACTGCTTTTTCAATCAGCATCGCTAGCTGACGTGTAGTAGTTATTGGCTGCTGTTTTCGTTGCTCAACAACTGCGTTTGCTATGCGCCGGGCAAATCGTTCTTCCCCAAACTCAAACAATACTTTAATCAAATCTTTTTCTGTCACTTCCTGCAGCCATTGAGCAGCTGAAATTCCAGTACTTTTGTCCATTCTCATGTCAAGCGGGCCATCATGCAAAAAACTAAATCCCCGTTGCGCATCGTCCAGCTGCGGAGAAGAAACGCCAAGATCCATTAGAATGCCATCTACTAACCCAATCCAATCAAGCTGTGTAATCACTTTTTGTAATTGTGAAAACGGGCAGTGTTTCAAAATAAACCGCTGATCCCGTAACAATGTTCTTGCTTCTTCTGACTCTATTGCCTGTTCGTCCCTATCTAATGCCAATAATTTCCCGCTTGCACCTAGAGAGTGCAAAATCCCTCTGCTATGCCCGCCCCTGCCAAATGTGCAATCAACATAAATTCCTTCTTTGTTAATTACTAAATGCTGGATAGCTTCTTCCAGCATAACCGGAAGGTGTTCCATGGTCATAACAATTAAAATGGTATGCGTTTGAGTTCGCTTGTATCCCCATCCAGCGGGTTACCACTAAGCATTTCCATCTGCCGTTGATTCCACGCTTCTTCATTCCATATTTCAAATTTTTTCAGTTGCCCTGACAAAATGATTTTTTTTTCTAAATTGACCAGACTTCTCAAGGTTTCTGGCAACAACAACCGACCTTGACCGTCCATTTCGCATTCATTGGCATTACCAATAATAAAACGCCTTACTGATTCATTCGCCTTGTTGCCTGATGACAAATTATCAATGAATGCCTCCAATTTTTCCCATTCGTGCAGTGGATACAGCCATAAACAACCTGGTAAACCCGTATGCTTTTCGTCAAGCGCCAGTGTTACAATCATCTGACCATCGCATGATTCCTTAAGTTCTGGTCGATAACGGGTTGGAATAGCGATCCGCCCTTTTGCATCCAGATTGATTTTGCTGGTGCCGCGTAACAATATTTACCCCTAAAACAATAAAAAACCAAAAAACAACATTTTTCACCCTTTTGCCCCACTTGATTGCACTATAGGGTTCAAACAGGAGTTAGTCAAGAGCAAAATCGTTTAATTTTTTTCTTTTTTGACAATAACTTATCGATAATTTTATGGCCAAAAAAAAACTTAACTTAATTCAAAAAGTTATTTGATTTTGTTGAAGTTAGATGTAACCGAAGCGATTAAAGAATTGTCAAGAAAAAAGTTATTTTTTTAGAAAAGATAAAAATACCCAGGCACTAAATGCGCAACAATGACTAACAATT
>JALXCS010000071.1 GCA_026990815.1 Methylomonas sp.
GATCCCGCTTCTGATGTATGGTTAAAAACTACGTCAAGAATTACCCCGATATCTGCATGATGTAAAGCTTTTACCATATCCTTAAATTCGGTAATGCTACAACCTTGGTCGGGATCCACGCAATAGCTCGGGTGGGGGCAAAAGAAGCTGTGTGTGCTGTAACCCCAGTAATTTTTTAATCCAAGCCGGGCGGTGCTGGAAGGAACGTGTTGTTCATCAAAAGCCATGACTGGAAGAAGTTCAACATGGGTGATGCCCAGTTTTTGTAAGTAGGGTATTTTTTCAATCAGTGCAGAAAAAGTCCCCGGATTTTTTGTTTTTGATGACGGGTGGCGGGTGAAACCACCAACATGCATTTCATAAATAATGCTGTTTTCACTTTTTATTTTAAGTGGCTGATCACCCTCCCAATCATATTCCAGGTCGATAACTTTTGCACGCATTGCTGTAGCGGCATTATCACCGGGCAGGCAAGCAGGCGCCCTTTGCCAAAGTTTGTGACTGACTGCCCGAGTTCTCGGGTCAAGCAAGTGCTTGTCTTTATCAAAACGCAAGCCTGATTCAGCGGTATTATTGGGTCCATCCATCCTCCAGGTGTACCAAACATCAGCTGATAAACCTTCAATGTAAATATGCCACGAGTAAAATAGTCTGTTAGTGTCGGGTTTTAAGGGAAAAATCTGGAAAGGCTCTGGACTATCCGCTTTTTCAAACAATAACAGTTCTACATAAGTTGCATGGCGGCTGAAGATGGAAAAATTAACGCCATGCCTGTCTACTATTGCTCCTGCTGGGTTTGGGCTTCCGTGGCTTGAAGAATATGTTGTAGTCACTGAGGTAGAGGTTGATGATTAATAATGGAATGGATCAAAAAAAAATGAAAGACTGTATACTGTCGATTCAAAATTCACAAAGCTTTTTATAATAACTTTAACTATTGAAAAAAGTCTAGCCAATATACGAGGCTTACATGAACAGGCTTGATTTTTAGTTTAATACATATTCATCAAACTTAAAGGTTTAGATATCTATTTTTTCAAGGCAATGGATTTATTGATAATCAAATATTTGGGCATACTCTATTCAATTACATATTAATATTCACTATACGATGTGTAAGTTAAATTTTTTATGAATAAGGATACTTTTTTCTGGCACGATTATGAAACTTTCGGAGTGGACCCTCAAAGAGATCGAGCGGTTCAGTTTGCTGGTGTTAGAACAGATTTGGATTTTAATGTTATTGATGATCCCATTAATATTTATTGTCAACCAGTTATTGACTGTTTGCCCAATCCAGATTCCTGCCTGATAACTGGCATTACGCCGCAGGTTGCTTTGGAAAAAGGAGTTTGTGAAGCGGAGTTTATTCGGCTCATTGAATTTCAGTTGGCAAAGCCTTCAACTTGTACTGTTGGCTATAATAATTTGCGCTTTGATGATGAAGTAACCCGTAATTTACTTTACCGAAATTTTTATGATCCTTATGCCCGGGAATGGCAAAATGGAAATTCTCGCTGGGATCTCATTGATATAGTTAGGGCAACAAGGGCGCTAAGGCCAGAAGGAATTGAATGGCCCGAGAATGAATCTGGTGAACCGAGTTTTCGTCTTGAATTGCTTACTGAGGCAAATGATATCCGCCATCAATCGGCACATGAAGCGCTTTCTGATGTTTATGCAACTGTTGCGATAGCTAAGCAAGTAAAAAAAGTGCAACCCAGGTTATATTCTTTCTTTTTTAATCATCGGTTTAAATCTGAAGTTTCCAAATTGCTACGATTGGGTGCAATGAAGCCTCTATTGCATGTTTCAGGAAGATATCCAGCGAAAAGAAACTGTATTGCGGTAGTTTTGCCTTTAGCTCAGCATCCCAGCAATGCCAATGGTGTGCTTGTTTATGATTTATCTATTGCCCCAGAGCCATTCCTGGAATTATCAGTTGAACAGATTCAGCGGCGAATTTTTACCGCGACGGCTGATTTACCCCAAGGTGCCGATAGAATACCAATCAAAACAGTTCATATTAACAAGTGCCCAATTTTGGCGCCTATTTCTGCTTTACGTCAGCAAGATATGGAGCGATTACAAATAGATTTGGGGGAATGTTATAAGCATCTTGAGCAAATAAGAGCTAGTGAAGAGTGGAAAATTAAGTTGCCGGAAGTTTTTAGTTATTCCTCTTTTGAGCAACAGCAATCTGATCCTGATTTGATGATTTATAGTGGTGGTTTTTTCAGTTATAACGACAAAGCTGCTATGGTCAAAATAAGAAATACTAAGCCTGAAAATTTTTCTGATCTGAATCTAAAATTTGAAGACACACGGTTGCCGGA
>JALXCS010000072.1 GCA_026990815.1 Methylomonas sp.
CCACATATACTCTAGAGTTCACACTTCTTATGGCCTCCAAGTTGGCTGAGGCTCATGGGTAATCAGGATTTTCTTTGCCTGAGCGGTAGCCTTTCCGGCATTTTAGAATAGCTAAATCTCCAATACTTTAGTATCATTTAAGGATTACCTAAGATAGGGCTTGTCACTTACAAAGTCTAAGTATTGTCCGGAGAGTACTAATGATCACTGAAGCTAAACCGCACTTTTTTCGTAAAACCAATTATTTAAGTCTGTCAATTTTATTCATGGTCATGCTCGGTATTTTTTTTGCTTCGGTGTCTTGGTCGAGGGAAAATCCAATTGTGAATGAAAACGGCATGCCTGGGACGTTTGGCTGGAAAATCACCAAACCAGCGAACGACCTTAATTTGCAAATCAAAGGCTATGCTTCGGCAACAAGTGTCAATAAGGGCCAAGCCATAGATTTTTTTGTTACCTCAAAATTAGCCCAGGATTACACAATAGAAATTTATCGTATGGGCTGGTATAACGGCAAGCGTGGACGATTAATGAAGACAGAGTATTTATCTGGGATCCAGCAACCAGAACCATTGATTGATTCAGCAACGGGTATGGTTATTTGTCCCTGGACCAGCAATTATTCGCTATTGATCCCAAATAACTGGGTAAGTGGCATCTATTTAGCAAAACTAATTAATACCAGTGGCTATGAGAATTATATTGTTTTTACCGTTCGGGACGATAAGCGTGTTGCAAATTTTTTGTATCAACAGCCGGTAACTACTTATCAAGCTTATAATGCTTTTCCATTTGAGGGTATTGGTAAAAGTTTATATACCTTTAATAGTTCTTCACCTGCTACGATTAGTGGTGAAGCCAGAGCAGTAAAAGTTTCATTCGATAGACCTTATTCAGGGAATGGTGCAGGTGGTTTTTTTGATTATGATCTCTACATGATCGGATGGCTAGAGAGAATGGGTTATGATGTCACTTACTCAACCAACATTGATGTTCATCAAAAAGGCGCTGATTATTTAAAAAAGTATCAGGCATTTCTTTCAGTAGGCCATGATGAATATTGGACAAAGCAAATGTATGATGCTGCCGAAACCGCTCGGGATGCTGGCATACATTTGGCATTTATTGGCGCAAATGATGTTTATTGGCAAATCAGAATGGCAGCTTCGGATACTGGTGTTGCCGACCGCGTTATTATTGGTTACAAAAATGCCGCTATTGATCCGATTTCTGATCCAAAACTTAAAACGGTGCTTTGGCGTGATGTGGGTAGAGCCGAACAAGCGTTGGTCGGCGTTCAATATTTGACTTACAATGATTTTATGTTAGATGGTTCCACAAATAGTGACTTTATGGTGAAAAAAACTGATCATTGGGTGTATCAAGGAACCGGTTTTAATCCTGGTGACAAAGTGCCGGGTATTGTCGGATACGAAGTGGATGTATTGTTTTCCAGCTATCCTAAACCAGTCAGTAATCTTTATACACGAATTGGTGATTCATTGTTTACCGATGTTTGGGGGGATACAGAATGGAGCGAGGCATCAATCTATCAAGCTCCTAGTAAGGCCTGGGTTTTTGCCGCTGGAACCATGTCGTGGAGTTGGGGGCTGGATAAACCAGGATTTGTCCATCCGGGAATACAGAAAATGACCGAGAACATTTTCAGAAAATTCGTACTGGCAACTGAAGAACCTGCAACTTGTAATACCTATATGAATGACAATTTACCAGTTACATGGTCCAGAAAAAGTGCCTATTCATATTTGGATATTCCTGATTTGGGTGAAATAACAGATATTAATGTCATTCAATTGACTGGCGCGCATACGAGGTACTTTAAAGACTTAAGAATGTATCTAAGAAGTCCTACTGGAACACAGGTTAATATTATTAAAAAGTGCAGAAAAAAAATAAGTCAGTTTGATTTTAATCTCGATGACGATGCTTCAAACAGAATTTCATCATCAGATTGTGCACCAAATGATGGACAAACTTACAAACCCTTTAAAAAACTTGATGCATTTAAGGGTCAGGGGTCCCAAGGTAAATGGCGGCTCAAGGTTAAAATGAGTGGCAGACGAAGAGGAATCGCTAGCTTAAATAGCTGGGGGTTGGAAATCTGTACAATTCAATAATAACAGCAAAGTCAATCCAAATCAGAGGTTCTTTTCCGGTCTTTCCTGATGGGACAGGTACGGGGGGTATAGCTACAAATTGATGTAAATAATTCTTTCAATAAAACAGCAAGTTTGTTAGTCTTTCTCGAAACAACATGAGAAGGGTGTGCAGACATGTCAGTGAAGATTGTATCCAGTAATGACGAAGG
>JALXCS010000073.1 GCA_026990815.1 Methylomonas sp.
TTCATGTCGTTATTATATTCGCTATCAATACAATACGTCATCTAGTTTATGTGCATTCTTGATCGCGAATAGTATATATTTACCTAGACTGCTAGAAATAGTATTTTTCTTCTGACACATTATAATACGCTCTGAATGGTACAATATTTGCTTTTTAAATACAAAAAGGTATATCTAAGTAATTTGTTTTAAGACCCAAACTATAGTCAATGATTGATTGGATCAGCAGCAAACTTGGTCGAAAATTCATGCTCGGTACAGTTGCCGGTTTGCTGACCATATCATTGTTATTCCTGATTGTCTTTACCCGGATGTACACTGGGCAACTTGAACAGGAGCGAGCTCTAGCATCGGTAGATGTGAACTATCTGCTTCAATCAGCTTTGGAAAATGCTATGCTCAAGCGCGATTTAGATGGGTTGCGGGATATTGTCAAGCGCTTGGGACAGCAAAATAATATCAATAGTGTATTGATTCTCAACCCGGGCGGTATAGTACGTTTCGCCTCCAACCCACGATTTCTGGGTCGCAAATTTATCAGAGATAAGGATTTGGGCTGCGCAAATTGTACCCTTGGGGACAACTTTACCAAGGAAACTAGTCGTTTTATCGTTAACGAACAGAATCATGAAGTATTGCGAAGCATTAACCCCGTTCACAATAAAAAACCTTGCACTCAATGCCACGGTGACATTGTTAAGAATCCCATCAACGGTATACTGCTGGTTGATTATGATGCAAAAGCTATTCACGAAAAGGTTCAGAAAAGCACTTTGCTCCTAATGGGGTCGGGAAGCATTGTGGTGCTTTTTGCGGTAGTCGGTGGCTGGTGGTTTATGCACCGGTTTGTTTTAGAGCCAGTAAGCCTGCTCGCCAAGGCAAGTCATTCTCTATCAAAGGGGCAATTGGATACTCGGGTTAATTTAGAAGGAAAGGACGAATTGGCACAACTGGGGCATGCTTTCAACAGTATGGCAGAAAACTTAAAAATCAGCCTTCGAGACAGTTATGAGAAGGAGGTGTTCTTACAAAAACTTATCGATGCCATACCGGATGGTATTCGTGTCATTGACAGTAATTATACCATTGTACAGGCTAATCAGAGTTATTGTGAGCAAATTCAGCGACCAATGGAACAGGTAGTCAATACACCTTGTTATCAATCAAGTCACAAAAGAGACGAACCTTGCGTATCAACCTTGGTCAACTGTCCTTTACATGAAATCATGAAGAATGGCAAACCCCTAAAAACAATGCACCAGCATATTCGTAAGGATGGAAATGAATTATTTGTGGAAGTTGTTGCTGCTCCGGTAAAACTATTCATTAATGGCAAAAAGAAACAATATATCATAGAATCCATTCGTGATTTGGCCAAGCAATTAGAATTTTCCCATGGACAGAGACTGGCAACACTGACAGAACTTGCTACCGGAGTAGCACATGAGATCCGCAATCCGCTTGCCTCAATTCGAATGGGGCTGCAGTCTGCTTTGCGTTCAGCAGAGACTATGGGTAAAGATATCGGTGAGTTTCACAAATACTTAATGATTGTGGATCACGAGGTTGATGTTTGTATTGATATCACAGAACGGTTGTTAAAATTGGCTACCCCCTCCGGCGACAGTTTACAATTGATTTCATTGAATGATGCTATTGCTGATACAATTTCGTTACTCGTTGCAGATGCTTCTCAACAGAGTATCGCCGTAGAACTTGACCTGGCACCCGCAGATCCCCGAGTTATGGCTGCTGATAGTGAGATTCGAATCATAGTGGTTAATCTTGCCCAAAATGCCTTCCATGCAATGCTTGAAGGAGGATGTCTTAAAATCTCGACCCGCGTTAAAGAGGATGATGTTCAAATGTGTTTTGAAGATACCGGAATTGGCATTACTCCCGAAGATCTTCCTAAAATTTTCACCCCTTTTTTCAGTCATAGAGCGGATGGTTCTTTGGGCGCAGGACTTGGTTTGTCTATTTGTAAAACGATGGTGCAGCGCTATGGTGGACGGATTGAAGTAGAAAGCCGAATCGATAAAAGAACAAGCTTTACTGTCACCTTGCCCAACGCTGATTCAGAAGCCATTAAACAAACTGAAATGGGTGACCTCTCATGAGTAAAGATATTTTGGTCATTGACGATGATAAAGTTCTAAATAGACTGGTCATCGATCAGTTGAAAAATATGGGATACAATGGAGCAAGCGCGCATAATTGGACTGAGGCTCAAAGTTATCTATCTGAGAACGAACCGGAATTGGTCATACTTGATTGCCGTCTGCCTGATTGCGATGGCTACAAGATAATACCAGAATTGTCGGAACAGCAGCCGGTTATTGTATTCACGGCGTATGCATCCGTGCGAAACGCAGTTCGTGCGATAAAAGACGGCGCAACGGAATATTTGACCAAACCGGTTAACCTCGAAGAATTTGAATTAGTCGTGACCCGGGTGTTGGAGCACGCTACGCTACGTCGGGATTATCAATTCTTCAAACAGAAGATGCAAGCACGCAGCGGAAACTATACGCTAGGCCAAAGTGCGACCATGCTACAGGTACACAATCTGATCGATACTGTTGCCCCCAGTGATATGACCGTATTGATTGAAGGTGAAAGTGGTGTTGGAAAGGAGTTGGTCGCCCAGGAGATCCACCGGAACAGTGCCCGCTCTGAGTTCAATTTCGTCGAACTCGATTGTTGCAGCCTACATGAACAATTGTTCGAATCAGAACTTTTCGGGCATGAACGGGGCGCATTCACAGGAGCAAATAGTAGAAAACAAGGTCTCATTGAAGGGGCGGAAAACGGGACTTTGTTTCTCGATGAAATCGGCGAGATCGATGCCAGCATTCAGGCCAAGTTGCTCAGAGTGCTAGAGAGTGGGCAATTTCGCCGTCTTGGTGGTACTAAGGATTTAAAGTCAAATGTACGGATTGTTGCCGCTACCAATAAAAAACTGGAAGAGATGTCCAAAGAAGGTAGTTTTCGTCCCGATCTATTTTACCGCTTAAGCGCATTTATACTCCACGTGCCCCCGTTGCGTGATCGTCGCGAAGATATTCCTGGTCTTGTTGAGCACTTCATTCTTAACCATGACTTCTCTCGTCGGTTCAATAAAGTGATATCACCCAAAACGATGACAGAATTGATAAAATATGACTGGCCAGGGAATGTTAGAGAACTAAAGAATGTTGTCGAGCGAGCAATTATCCTTTCAGGAGACCAATCGATTATCTTACCCAGTCATCTTACCTATGCCATTACTCAAACTGGAGAGTCGATGGGAGTGTCTTTAAGCTTCGATCATGACCCGAGTCTAAAAGAAATTGAAAAATTGTACTTGCAAAAATTACTCACAAAATTTTCCGGTAATCGAGCAAATGTAGCAAAAGTTATGGGCATTAGTGAACGAAACCTGTACCGGCTTATTCGCAAATATCAACTTGAGTAATCAATATCCTTCACAATAGCAAACATCGAATTTTTAATTTAACCTCGGGGACTTGATATTTAAACTGTCATTTTGTCAGTTAATACGGGCAAGATAATTGTCGTCTAATACTCTAACCACATCTCGGTAAACAAACACATAGATATTCATGGGTTTTTGCTATGGCATAGATTGATTTCGCAGCTAAATCTGCTTTAACAGAGGCATCAACAAAAATCACGTGATCTGCTGATCTGGCTTGCTTTATCTGTCAGCACCAAGTCTGGATGTTGCTTCCCCTTCAGTATTGGCACAATTAATGCTACTACTTATTTTACTAATAACAAATAAGAGGATATTTAAGCAAATGTGGATATTCGATTCTCAACATGAATTTCTCGTTGCATTGTTCGACAGCCTCAGTAAACAAGTACGAAGTGGTAAACTTACTGGCGTAAACGAGGACTTGAGTAAATTCCGCAGTTTCGTCAATCAACACTTTGAAACTGAAGAACACCATATGCAGCAAATGGATTATAAGTTTTATGATGAACACAAAGCGCAACACGACCGATTTCTTCAAGATATTTCTGCAATCCAGCCGGAGCAACTCAACAACGAAATCATCGCCGACTGGGCGGCATGGTGGTTATGTCACTTGCCCTTCAATGATAGACCCGATAGATTTAATTTAAAATCAGTCAATTGGCCAGACTAACTAATCGCTTGGATTTTCAGATGCTCCCTCTCAGCTTTAGCGGGGGCAATGGGTGATAAAAAATGAAGGGTTGTTTATAGGATGCTTTTACTTTATTGGCACGACTTTCAGTTTTGACCGCGAGATAGAACTTACGATCGAAGAGGACGCTTGATAAACTTCGAAGGCCCCTTCTCTAAGAATATCAGATGCTTCAACCTCGACATGCCCCGAGTTTTTTTCTGTAATGACTAATAGTTCATCAGAATTAATGTTCTTTAGCCTATGGGCCGTCGCTAGCGACTCATCAAGACAAAACTCGCCTAAACTTTTGCCGTCATATTTTACTTGGTATGTAACAATCGGTGTAATAGTAATCTTCATTATCTCAATCAAATCAGCTGTGTATCTTAACTAAACCCTAATGTATAAATTCGAAATACTGACTCAAACGTAAAGTTTGAAATATCAAACAATTAGAATATCAGAAAAAAGGAATTCTGACACTCGCTTTGTGGGGTTAAAGCCATATGATCCAGATTCAGTGGCTATTCTCGGAATATCTAGCATTTTGTTGGGTTTTGATTGCCTGGCTCCTACACAAGTACGCAGGTGTATCCAGTTTTCGCATCCCAAATCCTTCATTACCCCATTTTATATTCATATTCCACATGAAGCGAGGTCAAATGGAATCTGTCAATTTGGCAGACTAATAATTAGTTTAGTTTCAGTTACTTGTGTTTTTTCATGAATAACGCCTGACAAAAAGGCAGCCCTCAACTCTATTCAAAAGGTTATTTGGTTTTTTTCTTGATCAGTTTTCAATCAGATTTTCGCTGTTAAAAAACAAGCGAACAGCATTGAATATTAATGATCACTGAGTCCATATCGAATTCGAATAATTATCTTATTTAGGGGCAGTTTACATTAATTCATAACATGGCATTCTAATTGCTTGTTAATAAATAGATGGATAGGGAGAAAACGGAAAATTATATTACTTGTACTCACTTTTCATGGACAGATTTCAAAGTGGTGCTAATAGAATTAACAATGAGGAGAGAAACAATGGCTGTACTTAACTGGACTGCAGAGCAATTTGGAACCGACGTAGACATTTGCGACGGCCAGCATAAAGAGTTGTTTAGATTATTCAATGACTTATATGATACTGTTAACAGTGGTGATCAAACGGGGTTGCAAGAGAAGCTTGATCTGTTCCGTGATTTCGTCGCTGACCATTTTAAAACGGAGGAACGGTTGATGAGGGAAATGGGCTATCAATATTATGAGGGCCATAAGGCCCAACATGATAGTTTTCAAGCGAATATTGGTAGTATTCAAGCGGATGGACTTAACAGCGATGTCATAGGAGGTTGGGCTGCGTGGTGGCTTTCCCATATACCCTCCAGCGATCGGCCTTACGGACCGGTTCTCAGAGCAATCAATTGGGATTAATTGCCTAACAACGAATTCAACAATATAACTGGAGTGGAGGGGAACTAATACTGTGTTGGTTCCCCTTCTGATTTAAACGCGTTCACGGCTATTGCTGTGTGAGATCCGTTGAGCGTAAAGCTGATGCAGGGTTATTGCATAGCCATGAATACCTAAACCATTGGCTTCACCTGATTATCAGTTTACAGTTAAACTAAAGAGGCCTGAACATGAAAAATATTAGTCCCCTTGGGTTAGGATTGGTTGGTTGTGGTGAAACCGGTCGCTTGTGCTTGCAAGCATATTCCCAAATCGAGAACATTCGTCCTATTGCAGTAGCTGATACCATTCATAAAGATTCAGATAAAGCAGCTCAGGAATTTGGGTTGCAATCCCATGACTTTGATTTAGAAGAACTCATTCTCCGAGATGACATTCAAATGGTACATTTTGCGACTCCTCCTTTTAGCCACTATGGTCTGGGGCTAATGGGGGCTAATGAAGGTAAACATGTGCTTTGCGAAGCTCCTCTTGCTGTGAGTGTTGAGGAAGCAGAAGCAATGCTGGATGCTGCGAGAATAAACAAAGTTATCATGCCTGTTAATTTCGTCTTACGTTATAGTCCGATCAGTGAAACTGTCAAAAAGATTATTGATTCACGTCTTCTCGGAGAGGTACTGCACGCTACGCTTGAGAACTACGCTACCGATGAGTGGCTTGGCCCAGACCATTGGTTCTGGAAAAAAAGCATGAGCGGTGGGATTTTTATAGCTCACGGCGTTCATTTTTTTGACCTTTATGAATGGTGGTTAGGTTCCGGGAAAACGATTTTAGCACATGCAGAAGTACGACCTAGTACGAAACAGGAAGATCGCGTAATGTGTACGGTTCTGCATGATAATGGAGCATTGGTAAGCCACTATCACGGCTTTGATCAACCAGAGCAACTCGAGAACACCTTTCATCGAATTGTTTTCGAGAAGGGGGTCATCACAATTGAGGGATGGATTCCTCAATCTCTGATAATCAATGCGATTGGTGACGAAAAAAACATTGAATCACTGACTGAAATATGTATTGGCTGTGACATTGATACATTGGTTTCTTATGAAAGTCCCCGTCAATCCTGCCGTGCCAGAGGTAAGTCGTTAACAGTCAGTCGAGCAATCAAACTTCGATACATTGCTGAACCGGTTGAAAAACAAACTCAATATCTTAGGGCTACCACTGATTTGATGACCGATCAACTGCAATATATCGCAGATCGTTCACACCAGAGAAGAGTAAAGGAAGAAAATGGTCGCGCTTCTCTCACTCTAGCAGTGGAAGCAGCCGAGCGAATTCATAATGGCAATACTATTGGATTATAAATACTAACGGGTACAAATTTACTTGACTATTACAACTGTTAGATGGCGTACAACCATCGGGTTATCTGGTCCAAACCAGTAATCATAAAGCAGTGATTGCAGCAGTCGTGCAGAAAAGAGCAGATTGGGAGGTGATTGAAGCGGCTGTTGAGTAAGCGTCCGACGCAACCATCTACTCAATTTCGTATCGCTTGCTATTCTCGTGAATATTTCAGGAGAACGCGTATGTTATCAAAAGCAAAGCAAGACCATGTTGAGGCGTGGCAACGTAGTGGGCTGACTAAATCGGCCTATTGCCGAGCGCAAGGGTTGAACGCCAAGACATTTAGTCGCTGGTGTCAGCTTGCACAGGCATCCGCTGTGCCACCCGCAAAATTATTCCCGGTTGAAATAGAACCTGCCGCCAACTTGTCAGCGTCGATCATCTTGAAATTGGCGTCAGGAGATGTGTTGGAGTTGCCGGTCAGCATTTCAGCGAGTTGGTTACGGGAGTTGCTGCAATGACCGGATTAGTCAGGTATCCGGACAAGATATGGTTGGTTGTGGAACCCGTCGATCTTCGTCGGGGGATCGACGGATTATCGCTGCATATCCAGCACGTGTTGGAAAAATCAGTCACCGGCGGTAACGCTTTTGTGTTTCGCAATCGCCGTGGCAATCGAGTGAAAGTGATTCTATGGGATGGCAACGGCGTGTGGCTGTGTCAGCGCCGTTTGCATCAGGGTCGATTGGTCTGGCCAAAGTCAGATGAGGATAGTTTGACCCTGACCCAAGCCGAATGGCGCTGGCTGATCACCGGGGTGGACTGGCAGCGATTATCGGCGATGCCGCCGGCACATTTACAGGCTTAAGAAGCCCCTGAAAAAACTGTTAAAACCCAGTAATAATGAGGGCTTCGGGGGTATTATTCTGGTAAAATAAGTGGGTATAGCTACAAACTGATGTAACTACTT
>JALXCS010000074.1 GCA_026990815.1 Methylomonas sp.
ATGTTGCGTTGCCCGTTGTTACCGCATTTATCGACAAAATTAAAGAGCGTGCTTTGGGGCAGGAGGTTCAGTCTAGTCTCAGTCCGGGGCAAGCGATGATCAAGGTGGTGCAGGCCGAGCTGGTTAATGTTATGGGCGAGGCTAATGGAGGCTTGGATCTTAA
This sequence comes from Methylomonas sp., assembly GCA_026990815.1. Lineage (GTDB taxonomy): Bacteria > Pseudomonadota > Gammaproteobacteria > Methylococcales > Methylomonadaceae > JALSJK01. The sequence continues at coordinate 164 of JALXCS010000074.1, forward strand.
GGCAAATCCTCCTGCAATTATATTGATGGCTGGTTTGCAGGGTGCTGGCAAAACCACAACAGTAGCAAAATTAGGTCGATGGCTACAAGCCACGCAAAAGAAAAAAGTCGGTGTTGTCAGCGCCGATATTTATCGGCCTGCGGCAATTAAGCAGTTAGAAACTCTGGCAAATGATTTGTCCTTGGAGTTTTTCCCCAGTGATACTTCACAAAAGCCAGTCGATATTGCTAAGAATGCTATTGATGCGGCCAAAAAGAAATTTCTAGATGTCGTCATTGTTGATACTGCAGGACGTTTACACATCGACGATGAGATGATGTCGGAAATAAAGGAATTGCATGCCGCAATTAATCCAATTGAAACCTTGTTTGTCGTGGATAGTATGACTGGCCAGGATGCGGCAAATACTGCGAAAGCTTTTGATCAGGCCTTGCCATTGACTGGCGTGGTATTAACCAAGGCCGATGGTGATGCACGCGGAGGTGCAGCATTATCAATTCGGCACATAACCGGTAAGCCGATAAAATTTATTGGTACCGGAGAAAAAACGGATGCCCTGGAATTGTTTCACCCTGATCGTATTGCTTCCCGTATTTTGGGTATGGGCGATATGTTGAGTTTGATTGAGGAAATCGAACAAAAAGCAGATAGGAAAAAAGCGGAAAAACTAGCAAAAAAAATACAAAAAGGTAAGTCTTTCGATTTTGAAGATTTGCGTGAACAGCTTTTACAAATGCAAAACATGGGTGGTGTTGGTGCGATGCTGGACAAATTGCCGGGTATGGGGAATGTGCCTCAAAACATGAAAGATAAAGTGAATGATCAGGAGTTGGCGCGTCAGATAGCAGTGATTAATTCCATGACAGCCCAAGAAAGGCGCTATCCTGATTTGATAAAAGGAAATCGCAAAAAGCGTATTGCAGCTGGTTGTGGTCAGGAATTGCAGGATGTTAATCGAGTATTAAAACAGCATAAAATGATGGCAAAAATGATGAAAAAATTCAAAAAAGGCAATATAACCAATATGATGCGCGGAATGAAAGGCAATATGCGCGGAATGCCTATGTAAATTAGTTTGATTGCGATGGCTGGTGAAAAAGAGCTTTTAATGTTGGCTAGGAAACAACCGTTGCAGAATCACCTGTAATCCTGCAGTCCCTTGGGCAAAAACTTTACAACTTTACAAAAAGTGCGTACTATAGATAGGCTAATTTCTAATTGTATTTATAAGTTTTGAGGGTTTTTGAATGGTAGTAATTCGTCTGGCTAGGGGTGGGCAAAAAGATCGTCCTTTCTATCACATCGTTGCTGCAGATAGCAGAACAAGTCGTGATGGGCGTTATCTTGAGCGTTTGGGTTTCTTTAATCCATTGGCGCGCGGCAATGAGCAAAGGTTGCGTCTTGATCTTGGGCGAGCCGAATACTGGATGTCTGTAGGCGCACAGCCATCAGCTCGGGTGCGCAGACTAATTAAAGACTTGAAAAAGGAAGCCGCTTCCGCAGAGACCGAAGCTGCAGCGTAAAGATTGATCGATAAGAGGCTTTGCGTTGGGAAGGTTTCTGGTGTTTACGGTATAAAGGGCTGGGTAAAAGTTCATTCTTATACTGAAGACCGGAAAAATATTCTTAAGTATTCGCCTTGGCATTTACACAAGGGGAAACAATCCAAAATATTTAATGTATTAACTGGACGCCAGCAAGGCAAAACTATCGTGGCTTGCCTTGAAGGGATAGAAAATAGGAGCGATGCCGAGCTACTTGCAGGTTGGGATATATTTATCGGTTCTGAGCAATTACCCAAAATCGAACATGGGGAGTATTATTGGGCCGACCTTGTTGGGCTAAAAGTTACCACAACGAATGGAATTGACTTGGGCGTGGTCGATTATCTCATTGAGACCGGGGCCAATGATGTGCTTGTTGTGGTCGGAGATAAGGAGCGTTTGATTCCTTTTCTGCAGCAACAAACAATAATCAGAATTGATCTGGAAGAAGGCCTCATGGTTGTTGATTGGGATCCTGATTTTTAAATCAGATTGGTAAATTCATGCATATTGATGTTATCAGTTTGTTTCCGGAAATGGTTGTCTCTGGTTCTAGTTTTGGCGTTGTTGGTAAGGCAATTGAGAAGGGGATGGTGACTTTATCGGTCTGGAATCCTCGGGATTTTGTATACGATAAACATCGAACCGTAGATGATCGTCCATTTGGCGGCGGTCCGGGTATGGTAATGAAGTACCAGCCGCTAAAAGATGCATTAGAGCGAGTGAAAGCAGCGCACGGAAAAACTCCGAAAGTTGTATATTTAAGTCCACAGGGGAAGCCAATCAAGCAATATTTGCTTGAGCAGGTAAGTAAGCAAAAACAATTGATTTTGATTGCGGGTCGCTACGAAGGAATTGATGAGCGATTTATTGAATCATGTTGTGATGAAGAATGGTCTTTAGGCGATTTTGTAATTAGCGGTGGTGAACTAGCCGCTCTAGTGGTTATTGACGGAATATCTCGTTTGATACCTGGCGTATTGGGAGCAGAGGAATCTGCAAATGAAGATTCACATGTTGATGGCTTGTTGGACCATCCTCACTACACCCGGCCTGAAATTATCGATGAAAAAATAGTGCCCGAAGTATTATTGAGTGGCAATCATGCAAAAATTGCAAGATGGCGTTTAAAGCAATCGCTGGGTAAGACTTGGATAAAAAGACCGGATTTATTACAAAACAAGAGTTTAACTTCAGAGCAACTGGAGTTGCTCGAAGAATTTAGAACAGAAATTGATGAAAATTAGGTGTGGAAATGAGCAATTTAATTGATGAGCTAGAAGCAGCACAAATGAAGAAGGATATCCCTGAGTTCAATCCAGGTGATACTGTTGTTGTAAAGGTAAAAGTAAAGGAAGGTAACCGGGAAAGATTGCAGGCTTTTGAAGGCGTCGTGATTGCCAAACGGAACCGTGGCCTGAATTCAGCTTTCACTGTCAGAAAGATCTCCTATGGAGAAGGTGTTGAGCGCGTTTTTCAAACGCATAGCCCATTAATTAGTTCAATTGAAGTTAAGCGTCGGGGTGAAGTGCGACGTGCCAAACTTTATTACTTACGTAATTTAACCGGGAAAGCAGCAAGGATTAAAGAAAAAGTGTAATTTTCGGAGTAGACGAAATTTTAAATAGCGAAAGGCAGCTTTTTAAGCTGCCTTTCTTTATGTTTAAAAAACTTATACGTTTACCCAGTTTCAGTTTTAACTGAACTGGCTTCATCTTCTTCTTTAGCACCGGAAATGCTTCTTAAATAAATTGCCAGGTGAATACGATCTGGAACTTCAAGCTTTCGAAAAATTGCGCTTAAATGCGCTTTGACCGTTCGTTCAGTGATGAACAAAGTTGCAGCAATTTTTTTGGTGCTACCGCCGTGAAAAACCATATCGGCAACCTGCATTTCACGAGGAGTAAGTGACTTTAATAGTTCTTTCTTTTTTGCTGTGATTTCGTCGTCATCATGAAGTCTCTGAGGATCAATTTTGTTTGCTATTAAAGTTTTAATTATTTTCGGAATCAAATGTCTTTGAATCCAAACTTCACCCTCAAGCACACGGTTAACAATAAGAGTCAAAGAAGGGGTATTTTCGTCGTACACTTGATAGCCAGAAGCGCCAGCTGCAATCAGCTGTACTTGCTTTTCTTCCGGCCACTGACGGCCCATAATCACTAGCTTACCAGGCACTTGGTCAGATAATGTAGTTAAAGGGTGATCGTCTGGAATTAAATCGCCATCAATAACTGATAAATCGATATGAAGATCAGGGTTTTCCAGAAAACTCCTGCTTTCTTCCAGGTTCAGGGCAACCTCAATGGTATAGTCATCTGTTAGAGAGCAGCTCCATGCTCTAAGGATATTTGCATTTTCGGAGGCCAATAAAATGATAGGGTTGTCCATAATTTACAGTGATGCTATTTGTAATTTTAAAAATACAAATGAGAGATACTGTTAAAGTTTGCGGAGGCGTTCTAAAAGTACAGCAGTCATTTTTCGGGTAATCCATATCTCCCCAGTCAAGACAACTTGAATTGCTTTGTTAATGTACTGCTCAATTGAGCGATTTTCCAGATATCCATTTGCTCCAGCTAACAAACAGTTTAAAATTTGCTCTTGGGAGAGTTTGTTACCAAGCACAACGATTTTGCTGGCAGGAGATTTTTGGAATAAAAAATGGATGAAATCTGATGTGTTCTGGACGCTGACTTGGTAATCAAGCAATATCATGTCCGGCTGAAGTTCAGTTGTATAATGTAAAGCGACGATTTCGTCATGATGTGTGAAGATCTGGTCATTGATTTTAGTATTTGCTTGTTTAATAAGATCTTCCGTTTGCCTTTTTTTCTCAATAACCAGAATCTTAATCGCCATAAAGTTAACCAAAGAAAGAATGTTGAATTTACTTCAAACAAGTTTAATTCAAAATACGATTTTTACAATTGTACCAACGGACATTTGAAGAAATGCTTTTGTAGGGAGCTGGTAGAAATTGATATGGGAAAATGATTTCTAATGAATAATGGGGCAGGATTGATAGATAAGGTGGTTAATAATTTCAGATATTTATTAAGCGTAATTATTTGCATATTCGTTACTATTGGATTCAGCGGATGTTCAAAAGTTGGCGAATTTGATTTTTATAAAGATTCCCCCGAAGCTGAAAAATTATCTGTTGTAAATACAGCTAAAGGAGTCCAAATTGCCAACTTTGCAAAACAGTTTTTAGGAGTGCCTTATGTTTACGGTGGCCATAATCCGTCTGGATTTGATTGTAGCGGGTTGGTTCAGTATTCTCATCAGCGAGTTGGAGTTAATGTGCCTAGAACGGCTTCAATACAGTATGAAATGGCTCAGGAAATTTCAATTTCAGAAATGCGACCAGGTGACGTGATTTTTTTTCGGATGGGATTTTGGAAAACATCCCATGTGGGTATTTATGTAGGGAAAGGTATATTTGTCCACGCCCCTAGTTCTGGAAAAGTAGTTACATTAGCTAGTTTAACTAGCCCATACTGGCGAAATCGAATAGAAAAAATTGGCCGCTTATATCGATGAAAATTCTTAGTGGCGTAATGGAGCTACCTTGCCAGTATTACGAAAATTTCTATAATCATTTAGTACCATTTCATGATCAAAGGCAAGTTGATGAGGTAAGTTTTCAAGGTCAAAAACTGAACAAGTCATGGCGTCGTCTGCAGCTTCAGGCATTCCTTTTGCCTCTGCAATGTAGACAGTAGTTACTGTGTGATTCCGCGAATCTCGTGTGGGGTTGGAGTAAACACCTAATAAAGTCTTTAAAGTAACGTCAAGACTAACTTCCTCTTTTGCTTCACGAATGGCAGCATGTTCTATTGTTTCTCCTATATCAACAAAACCTCCTGGAATGGCCCATCCATAGGGTGGATTGGCGCGTTCAATCAGCACGATTGGGCGTCGCTCAGGTTGTTGATCAATTAATTCAATTATTATGTCAGCGGCAAGTAATGGCGTTACAGGTTTTGGCATGATTAGAATTGTTTAGGCAGAGATAGTTAATTATTGAAGGTGTGATAGTTTTATAAGATCAGTTTGCTTCTCAAATAGCTGACCAGCGGCGATTGCAATCAGGCAGTATGCGGCAAAATAATAAAATCCTGGGCCAAGTTCCGCATTCATGCGTACAGTTTCAATTGAGTTTTCATTGGCATTAATGGCTAAAAAGGCAACAATAACAGCCATCATAAATACATCTGACATTGACCATTTGCTTAATAGGCTGCTGATTTTTAACATCAGGCTTTTGTCTTCAGGAGCTCGAAGCAGCAGCGAGGTTAAGGTGAGAATTATTTTGGTTAAGGGAATAATGACGCCAAACAGGCCGATCAAAAGCCCAACGATTTCATGGTTATGTGAAATTAACTCATTCATCGTTTGTAATAAACTTCGGGTTGATTCAAAAACCACAACGTCACCATCAATCTGCAATTGTTGTAAAACGGACTGCAGCATATTTTGCACGAAATTATTGTTTTGGTCGGGCGGGAAAAGAGATGTAGTCGCGAGACCCAGCATTTTCTGTTTGTCAACGGTAGCTGTAATTGTCAATAGTGGTTGCGTTAATCCGGGAATTAAAAAAATAATCGCAAGGACAAATAGTAATAAAGGGAGATATTTTTTCATGAAGCAATAGCTGGCTATAATTTCATTGCATTATAACGCGTTAAGCTGGAAGTCTCTAACGGGGAGGTGGAAAAGCGCGGGGCGGCCTTGAAAATAAGTTAATTCTAATATATCATTGTTCTAATACTAAGATTTAATTTTGTTTATGTTGCCATCCCGTTTATTTAAATGTTTATCTGATGAGACGCGTTTGCGGTGCGTTAATTTGTTGCAAAAAGAGGGGCGTCTATGTGTTTGTGAATTGACGGTTGCTCTGGACTTATCACAGCCAAAAATTTCACGGCATCTTGCTTCTTTGCGGCAATGTAATATAGTTATTGATATTCGTGAAGGGCAGTGGGTTTTTTATCAGATAAGTCCCGAATTACCAGGGTGGGCATTTCCAATTTTGGATGATGCGCTTGCAGCTGTAGAGAAAAGTGAGCAGTTGAGGGAGGATTTACAGCGCCTTCATCAGATGTCAGACAGGCCTGTTAGGGCCACCACGGAGTGCTGCTGATTTTTTTGTGAAATAACGTGTTTGTCTTCTTGCAGATAACAATGTATTTCGAGCAAAAAGATAAATGGAAATTTGATGATCCTTGTGGTGCTAAGATTGTATTTTCGAGCACTGTTTTGTGTTACTGTGGCCAGAGTTCCGGCCACAGGTCTTTTTATTGGTTGATGGAGAATCAATTTACAGAAGTTTGGTAAGAATCAGAAAATTCATTGAACATGGCCATTGCGTCGGGAAGGTTTTCCTGGTTTTCCAGAGCAAAAGAATCGACCCCGACACGAGATAGATAATAGATTTGGTCAAGCATAAATTCGCCAACAGCCCGAATTTCACCCTCATAATTAAATTGGGTCCTTAGTATTTTTGCAAGTGAAAAGCCACGACCATCAGTAAAAACTGGAAAGTTGATTTCTATCAACTGGACATTTTTTATTGATACAGGAACTGATTCAACGGAATCAGTAGGATTTAGTCTTATTCCTAATTTTCCAGGATATTTTTTTAGAATCTCCTGTTCTTGGAGCCAACGCCGAAGGGAAACAGTGATGTTAATCGGTTCATCAGGTAGTTCGGCATCGTCTGGAAGGAACTTCCAGGTATTATCGGTTAGTTGCTGGTCTTTAAGGATTTGCATAAACTTTCTCCCTGAAAGGTGTGATACCAATTCGTTTTACAGTATTTAAAAATGGTTCTTCTTGGTGACGATGTTGTATATAAACGTCAAGAATTGTCTTCACTGCTGTAACTACTTTTTCTTTTGCAACGGCAGGCCCGAGCCGATCTCCTATTGACGCATCATTTTCTGATGAGCCGCCAAGTGTAATTTGATACCATTCAACGCCCTTTTTATCGACTCCCAAAATACCGATATTTCCCACGCTTTGATGTGCACATCCGTTCATGCAGCCAGATATATTGATTTTTATTTCTCCCAGGTCATGAACATAGTCCAGGTTGTCAAACGTATCATTAATCTGTTTTGCGATACCTATTGAGCCGGCATTAGCTAGGCTACAAAAATCCAGTCCAGGACAACAGATCATATCGGTGATAGTGCCAATATTAGGTGTGGTCAGCTTAAGCGCTTTCATTTTTTGCCACAAAGTAAATAAATTACTTTTTTCAACATCGGCAAATACCAGGTTTTGTCGATGAGTGGTACGGATTTCACCAAAACTATAGTCATCAGCGAGGTTTGCAATGGCATCAAGTTGTTGATGGGTGACATCGCCAGGTGGACTGTCCGGTGCTTTTAGGGAGGCAAAAACAGCACGATATCCATCAATTTTGTGGTCGGTAGTGTTGAATTTTAGCCATGTCGCGAATTCACTGTTTTTGGATAAGGCGGCATCAAGGCTGGAATCTTGATTTGCAACGGCATTATAAGGGTGGGGGGCAAAATGTGTCTTCATGCTTTCATAACGGCTTAAGCTTACTTCCATTCCGTGCTTGATTTTTTCCCACTCGGCATTAACCATTTCTGTGAATTTTTCAACACCGGTTTCTTTAACTAGAATTTTTATTCGAGCTTTGTATTTATTGTCACGGCGGCCATAAAGATTGTAGATGCGGAGAATTGCTTCTAGGTAAGAGAGTAAGTGCTGCTTTTCTAAGTACGGTTTAATAACTTGGCCAATGATCGGTGTTCGGCCCAGACCTCCACCTGCAAGTATTTTAAAACCGATTTGACCGGAATCATTTTGTACAAGATGAACGCCAATATCATGGAATTGAGTCGCTGCCCGATCAGTTTTAGACGCACTGACTGCAATTTTAAATTTCCGGGGCAGGTAAGCAAATTCAGGATGGAAGGTTGACCACTGTCGAATGATTTCACAGTATGGTCTTGGGTCTTCAAGTTCGTCAGGAGCAACACCAGCCAGGTGATCTGAAGTGGTGTTTCTAAGACAATTGCCACTGGTTTGAATGGCGTGCATTTGGACGCTGGCTAGTTCTTCTAGAATATCGGGCACAGCCTCAAGTTTTGGCCAATTGTATTGAACATTTTGACGAGTTGAAAAATGACAATAACCTTTGTCATATTTTCGTGCAATTTCAGCGAGTTTTCTGACTTGTTTGGAGTTCAAAAGCCCGTATGGGATGGCGACTCTCAGCATTGGTGCATGGGTTTGGATATACAATCCATTCATCAACCTCAGAGTGCGAAATTGATCTTCGGTTAATTCACCCTTGAGAAAACGTTCGGTTTGTCTTCGAAATTGAGCTACTCTTTCATTAATAAGGGTTTGATCTTTGTCGTTGTACTGATACATTCGTTTGTGTTGTTAGAAACAGTTTGCTATGAAAAACAGATAGCCATTGATGATAAACGCTAATTGATTAAATGACAAAGATAATTGTTAAATGTTAATATTGGCCAGTTAAATTCTTGATAACTATAATTGTTAATTTTTTGAGTACGAGGAGGGTCGTTTTGTTGCGCTTATTATTAATTTTTGCTGGGGTACTGTTTTTACCACAGTTGGCGTTGGCTTCTACAGATGTGGCTAATTTGGGTTTAACAGGGACTGAACGAGGAATATACACGGTTCTGTTATTTGTTATTGCGTACGGCTTCGTGATGGCAGAAGAATTTACAGGCTTGAGGAAATCTAAGCCGGTAATTCTTGTTGCTGGTATTATTTGGGCCCATGCTTCATATTTGGCAAATCAGGCTGGTGTCCCTAATGAAGACCTGCATGCGATATTTGAGTTCAATTTAAAAGAATATGCGGAGTTAATGCTGTTTTTGCTGGTGGCGATGACGTACATCAATGCCATGGCAGAGCGCAATGTCTTTGAGGCTTTAAGGTCATGGATGATCCGGCGACAATTTGGATATAAAAAATTGTTTTGGATTACTGGCTGGATTACTTTTTTTCTTTCAGCTGTTGCTGATAATTTAACTTCAGCCTTGTTGGTTGGAGCAGTTGTTTTGGCGGTTGGTAAAGATAATGAAAAATTTATTTCGATTGGCTTTGTCAATCTGGTTATAGCGGCGAATGCAGGAGGGGCGTTTAGTCCGTTTGGCGATATTACGACCCTGATGGTGTGGCAGGCCGGCTATGTTGAATTTTTTGACTTTTTTAAATTGTTTATTCCCTCTGTAGCGAATTATGTAGTGCCCGCGGCTATTATGTATATGGCTGTACCAGATGAGCAGCCAGAAGCATCAAATGAGGCGGCAGTAGAAATGAAGCCAGGAGCTATACAAGTTTGTGGGTTATTCGCTTTGACTATTGTTCTGGCAGTGTTTTTTAAGCAGGGTTTGCATCTGGCGCCATTTATGGGGATGATGACCGGGTTAGGAATATTGATGGTATATGGATTTAGAATTAAAGTGTTGTATGGTTCTGGAGAAGATGATGACTTTGATATTTTCAAAAAAGTCAGAGATGCTGAATGGGATACCTTGTTTTTCTTTTATGGTGTTGTTTTTGCTGTCGGAGGGCTGGGGTATATAGGCTATCTGGAACTACTTTCAAGTGCCATGTATGATGGCTTGGGGCAGACTCCTGCAAATATTTTGGTTGGTGTCATTTCGGCTATTGTCGATAATATTCCAGTGATGTTCGCAGTATTGAGTATGGATCTTAATATGGATTTGTATCAATGGCTGTTGGTAACTCTGACTGCTGGCGTGGGTGGTTCCATGTTGTCAGTCGGATCTGCTGCTGGGGTTGCATTGATGGGGCAATCCAATCATAAATATACTTTCTTTAGCCATTTAAAGTGGACGCCAGTGATTGCTGCAGGATATGCGGTAAGTATTTTTGTTCACTATCTGGTTAACGGTTAACTATCTTGCTGCTTCTTCTTGATTTTTCAAGAGATTCTTTGCTAGGAGACTATCGGGTTATGGGAGCGTTGCGAGAAAAGTGGGAAAACGAGTGCAGTTGTTTGGTGTTGTGATGCGAATAGTGGGGCCACGCAACAAAAAAGATCAGAAAAATGCGCCGATTTTCCATTGTCGCAGTAGAATTATCCATAATCTGGCATTCTCCTAGCTGCTAGTATTATGGCGACTCTACAGAGTTGGCGTGCAGCTTTCTCAATTTATACCCAGCCTCGAGTGTTGGGTATGATTTTTCTTGGCTTCTCTGCAGGCCTACCTTTTCTTCTAGTGTTTTCAACGCTTTCAGCCTGGCTGAGAGATGAGGGGGTTGAGCTCTCTGTCATTGGTTTTTTTAGCTGGGTGGGCGTTACTTATTCCATCAAAATTTTTTGGGCGCCAATTGTTGATCGTTTGCCTTTACCGGTCTTTACTCGGTTATTGGGGAAGAGACGTAGCTGGATGTTAGTGGCTCAGCTTGGTATCGCGGCAGGCTTGATCGGGATGAGTGCTTCTGATACACAGAGTCAAATAGAGCAGATTGCTTTGTTTGCGGTGTGGGTAGCTTTTTGTTCGTCCACGCAGGATATTGTCGTAGATGCATACAGAATTGAGGCTGTAATTACTGAGTTACAAGGCGCAATGGCTGCAACTTATGTATTTGGTTATCGCTTGGCTTTACTGGTTGCTGGTGCTGGCGCTTTCTACATTGCTGAATATTTTAGCTGGGAAAGTGCTTATATGGTAATGGCTGCCTTGATGTTGATTGGTGTTATTACGACACTGATTATTAATGAGCCAGAACATAAAATAGATAGAACGGTTTTTGAGTTGGAAGCTCAGGTTGAAATTGCCTTGGGCGTGGAAAAAAAACAAAGCACTTTGCAGCGTTTTATTGCTTGGTTTTCTGATGCGATTATTAGTCCTTTTATTGAGTTTTTTTCCCGTAATGGCAAGTCAGGTTTCATTATTTTATTATTGATCGCAGTTTATAGAATGAGCGATATCACTATGGGTGTTATGGCTAACCCATTCTATTTGGATTTAGGATATAGCAAGGCCGAAATAGCGGAAGTTAGTAAAGTTTTTGGTTTTTTTATGACAATTATTGGTGCATCTGTTGGCGGAGTCATGGTGGTTCGATATGGAATTATGAAGCCGCTGTTGTTAGGAGCAGTGCTGGTTGCTGTTACAAATTTGTTGTTTGCGCTGATGGCACATGCCGAACCAGATCTGATGCTATTGGCAGGTGTGATCAGTGCTGATAATTTGAGTGGAGGGATTGCAACTTCTGTTTTCATTGCCTATTTATCAAGTTTGACCAATAGCGCCTATACGGCGACCCAGTATGCCTTGTTTAGTTCATTAATGACTCTGCCAGCAAAATTGTTGGGTGGCTTCTCAGGCATTATTGTTGACGCTTTTGGTTATAGAGCATTCTTTTCTTACGCAGCATTTGTCGGTTTGCCAGCAATTATTTTGGTTTTGATCATAATGCGCAGAAAGGGCGAATTTATAGTGGATAATCGTAATCCATAATCAAAGGGGCATGGTCGGAAAAACGGGTATCTTTGTATATGGACGCTGAGCGGGTTATTGATTTCAGATTGGGGCTAAGTATTTGATAGTCAATACGCCACCCCACATTTTTAGCCCATGCCTGGCCGCGGTTTGACCACCAGGTGTATTGTTCCGGTTCTTGGTTAACTTCTCTAAACGCGTCGATCCAATGTTCTTCGTAGAAAAGTTTGTCTAACCAGGCGCGTTCTTCTGGTAAAAAACCTGAATTTTTTTGATTGCTACGCCAATTTTTTAAATCAATTTCTTTGTGGGCAATATTCCAGTCACCGCAGATGAAATAATCACGACCGCTTTTTCCAAGTTGCTGTAAGTAAGGCATAAATCGATCAAGAAACTTGAATTTGATTGCTTGCCGTTGTTCGCTTGAAGAACCGGAGGGAAGATATATGGAGACAACACTTAAATTTCCTAGCTGGGCTTCAATATAACGCCCTTCGGCATCGATATCATCCCAGCCAATGCCTTTTAAGATGGTCTCAGGTTTGTGCTTGCAATAGATGGCAACCCCACTGTAACCTTTTTTTTGAGCGTCATGATAATAACAGTGGAAGCCTTCAGGACAGAAAATAGCATTATCGAGCTGGTGTTCCTGGGCTTTAGTTTCCTGAATGCAAACGAAGTCTGCATTTTGTTCAGGTAGCCAGTTAAAAAAACCTTTTCGTTCTGCTGACCGGATGCCATTGGCATTTAGAGTGATTATGCGCATAAATTATAATATTAGCTTGCAGGCTTTAAACAAAATGGCCTATTATATACAGTTCTCTTTTATGTGTGTAACCCTTGTGGGTAATGTGGAAATATTATGAAACCAGAAATTCATCCTGAATATAAACAAATTACTGTGGCTTGCGGTTGTGGAAACAAATTCGAAACCGGGTCTACTTTATGCAAAGATTTGCATATCGAAGTTTGTTCTTCTTGCCATCCATTCTACACTGGTAAACAGCGTGTTGTAGATACTGCAGGACGTGTTGATAAATTCCGTAAGAGATTTGGTAAATAGTCTTTGTGGGCGCTTTACTTTCAGTGTATAGTCGCTAATTATCTGCATTTTGGGCTATATCAATGGAAAAAGAAACGGTAACGATTAAAGTTAACTCAACCGGGAAACAAGCGGAATTTCCTTTGCTTAAAGGAACGCATGGTAATCCGGCAGTTGAAATAAGCGCTCTGAATAAAGAACTTGGGATTTTTACCTATGATCCGGGTTTTATGGCGACTGCTAGCTGTAAAAGTGCAATTACCTATATTGATGGTGAAAATGGTATATTGCTTTATCGGGGCTACCCTATTGACCAGTTAGCGAAAAACAGTTCATTTCTTGAAGTCGCTTATCTTTTGATAAATGGCGAATTACCTTCCCGTTGGGAACTTGATGCATTTATCAATGAAATTAATCAACATGCAATGCTGCATGAAGCCCTAAGAGGTTTTTTTGATGGATTTCATTATGATGCTCATCCAATGGCAATGATGGTAGGCGTGGTCGGATCGTTATCTGCTTTTTATCATAGCGAACTGGACATGAATGATCCTGAACATCGTCGTATTTCGGCAATGCGAATGTTGGCAAAAATTCCAACAATAGCCGCGGCAAGTTATCGACATTCAGTGGGTTGGCCTTATGTTTATCCACGCCAGGACCTGGAATATTGCGAAAACTTTCTAAACATGATGTTTTCCTTGCCTTCACAAAAATATATTGACGAGGCGCATTATATTGATCCTGTGGCTGTCAAGGCATTAAATTTACTTTTTATTTTGCATGCAGATCATGAACAAAATGCAAGTACATCGACTGTCAGACTTGCCAGCAGTACTGGTGCAAACCCTTATGCCTGTATTGCTGCAGGAATTTCTGCTTTGTGGGGACCTGCACACGGGGGGGCAAATGAAGCGGTACTCAGCATGCTTGATAAGATTGGCAGTGCCGAAAATATTCCAAAATTCATTGCAAAAGCAAAAGATAAAAATGACCCTTTTAGGTTAATGGGGTTTGGTCATCGGGTATACAAGAATTTCGACCCAAGGGCGACAATTATCAGGGAAACTTGTCATGAAATTCTGGAAAAATTTTCTTCTGAAGATGAGCCGCTTTTTGAATTAGCGCTGGCTCTTGAAGAATTCGCTTTGAAAGATGAATATTTCATTGAAAAGAAACTTTATCCCAATGTTGATTTTTATTCGGGAATTATTTACAAAGCCTTAAAAATTCCGGTTGACATGTTTACTGTGATGTTTGTTATTGCTAGAACTGCCGGCTGGGTATCGCATTGGTTGGAAATGATGGCAGAACCAACTCATCGGATTGGGCGGCCTAGACAAATTTATACTGGCTTGTCTGCTCGTGACTATGTAGAAATAGCTGAGAGAAAATGATGAATTTTGGTTTTTGGGGTTGGGCATAGGATTTCCCACCCCCAATTGCCTTTTTCATTAGTTACCTAGGTTACTCAGTTACCGATTAAAAGATTTCGTCCGAACTTTCACCATCACTTTCGGTGCTTGATTCAATAGGAGCATAATCTGTTGGGCTGCTTCCTTGTATAAAATATTCCCAAATACCATTTTTTCCAGTCGCATTGAGTAAGCCTGTTTCGGGGTCAATAAAGCGCTTGATGACGCCCTCAGGTTGTTGTAATTGTTTTTCTGGTTGGTCTTTTAGCGCCGCTTCCATAAATTTTATCCACATGGGCAAAGCTGCTTTTCCACCGGATTCCCATTTCCCAAGTGATTTAGGCTCGTCAAAACCGACCCAAGCTGTTGCCGCAATACTGGCAGTAAAACCATTAAACCAGGCGTCGTATTGATCGTTGGTGGTACCTGTTTTTCCGGCCAAATCAGTTCTGCCCAGTTTTTTTGCCCGGGTTGCGGTTCCTCTTTGTACGACATCCCTGAGCATGCTGTTCATAATGAAATTAATTTCTGGCGAAATAACTCTAGGGGCCAGCCTAGAATAAGCGTTTGTTGTTTCCGGGCAATTTTGGCAAACCAAACTGGGTTCGGCTTGATAAATAATATCGCCATTATTGGATTCAATGTGTTCAATAAAATAAGGGGTAACTAAATACCCGCCATTGGCAAATACCGCATATACCCGGGCCATTTGTAATGGTGTGGCCTGGCCGCTGCCTAATGCCAGTGTTAAACTGTGTGGCAATTGTTCGGATTTAAAGCCAAAACGCATTGCCGTCTTTGTTACCTTTGAGACCCCTAGCCTGTGTAGTAGTCTGATTGATATCAGGTTTCTGGATTTTCTGAGCCCGGTTCTTAACCGGGTTGGGCCAAAAAACTTATGGCTGTAGTTTTGAGGCCGCCACTCAGTTTCTTGAGTTGGATCATCAATAACCAACGGTGCATCATTGATAATGCTGGCAGCCGTAAAACCGTTTTCTAACGCCGTTGTATAAATGATGGGTTTAAATCCTGAACCGGGCTGCCGACTTGACTGAATGGCGCGATTATATTTGCTGTTAAAAAAATCCAGACCGCCTGTTATAGCTAAAATTGCTCCATTCTTTGGATCTAATGCCACGAATGCTCCTTCCACTTCAGGCACTTGAGTCAGTTTCCAGGTACTATTCTCAAGCTGCCTAACTCGAACAATATCTCCTTCTTTAAATAATTCATGAGGTGATTTGATAGGGCCGCTTGTGTAATTAGCGGTTTTATAAAAACTGATGGATTTTAAGTTTTTCCAGGGAATTTTGATCTTCTTTTGATCGGCAGTTATTGCTGAGACTTGATGCTCGGAAATATTTTCGATAATGACAGGTAATGTGTCGCCAATTTTTTTGAAATTATCCAGAGAAGCTCCTTGAGCAATATTCGGGTGGGATTTAATGTGATAACCATGCCGGTCATCATATTCATGTAAGGCTTCTCTAAGTGCGCGAGTTGCAGCTGTTTGCAGTTCCCCTTTAATTGTTGTAAACACTTTCATGCCAGAGCTATAGGCTGACTCACCATATTCTTGGATAATTTTATCGCGAACCATTTCGGCCAGATAAGGTGCATAAAGCTCGGTTTTTGGTGAATAGAGTTTTGCGATAGGCGGTTGCGTAATGGCATTATCATATTCTTGTTTCGAGATATAATTCAACGTTAACATTCGCCCTAATACATAATTTCTTCTTTGGGTTGCCCGTTCAGGGTTAGTAACAGGGTTAAACTGGGAAGGGGCTTTTGGAAGTCCAGCAATCATCGCTTGTTGGGCAAGATCCAATTCTGCAAGTGTTTTTCCATAATAGGTTTCTGCCGCTGAAGCAATACCATAAGAGCGGTGTCCCAGAAAAATTTTATTCAGATATAGTTCCAGAATTTCCTGTTTAGAAAATTGCTGCTCAATTTTTAAAGAAAGGATAATCTCTTTGATTTTTCTAGAGAATGTTTTTTCTCGAGATAACAGAAAATTTCGGGTCACCTGCATGGTTATGGTACTTCCTCCTTGTTTTTTCTTTCCTGTTAATAATAGTTGTATTCCTGCGCGTAAGAGTCCTTTGTAATCGACGCCATTATGATGGTAGAAATTATTATCTTCAGCGGCCAGAAATGCGTTGATTTGCCGGGTAGGTACATCTTTTATGTCAATTGGTTTTCTTTTTTTATCACCAAATTGAGCAATGAGTAAACCTTCATTGCTATAAATACTTAATGGTTCCTGATATTCAACATTTCGTAATACCGAGATGTCTGGCAATTCCTCCTCAAAGTGTTTGTACACAACATAACCAGTCGCTGCCGCTGCAATGAAAATGAGGATTGAGAATATTGATAGCCATTTGAAGGCTGATTTAAAAAATGATTTTTTTTTAGTCAATGCTAATTCCAAGATAGCTGTAAATGTGTTGGTAACGTATTGTGCGCATTGTCTTTAGTGTAGTCAACGGTTAAAGCCTTTTCTATATAAATACATCATTCCCGCAAGAAAATATGACTAAAAATTTATATTAAGAAGCTAATGTTTTAAAAAAGTTCAGAGACAGATAAATTTCATTTTTTAATGGTTGACAAGAATCTTTTCTATTGAACTAAAAAAATTACAAAAGCCAACTATACTTTTTGTTTATAGAAATTTGATTGCTCGATTGATACTAAGAGAGACGATAGTGTATTTCAAAATTAGATTAAAAGATGCGGCCTCTGCAAGGGGTAAAACATGAATTTATTTGGTAATAAGAAAACTCCGGTATTGGGTATAGATATCAGTACCGCAGCGGTGAAATTACTAGAATTAAGTAAAGCGGGTGCAAGGTATAAAGTTGAAAGTTATGCTGTCGCTCCATTACCACAGGATGCAGTTGTAGATAAAACCATTGCCAATGTTGATGTGATTGGCGATGTTATCAAAACTGCTCTCAAACAATCAGGGTCGAAGGTGAGAGATGCCTGTGTTGCAGTTTCAGGTTCTGCGGTTATGACCAAAATCATTTCCATGCCGGCTTCTTTGGAGGAAGAAGATATGGAAGAACAGATTCTGGTAGAAGCTGATCAGTATATTCCTTATTCCCTGGATGAAGTAAGACTGGATTTTGAAGTTCAGGGGCCAAGTAAAACAAATCCAGAGATGGTAGATGTTTTGCTAGCCGCATCAAGAAAAGAGAATGTCGACGACAGGGTTGAAGCACTTAAAAAGGCAGGGCTGAAAGCAAAAATTGTAGATGTGGAAGCATTTGCGACGGAAAATGCTTTTACCTTGTTGGCCGATCAGTTACCTGATTCCATGGAAGGTCAAACAATTGCAATTGCCGATGTTGGCGCTACCATGACCACATTAAATGTTATGCATGACTACCGGACGGTGTATACCAGGGAGCAAAATTTTGGTGGTAAACAGTTAACGGAAGAAATTCAGCGCCGATATGGACTCTCTCATGAAGAAGCTGGACTCGCAAAAAAACATGGTGGTCTTCCTGATAACTACACCACAGATGTATTAAATCCCTTCATGCAGGCAATGGTTCAACAAATTGCCCGGTCATTACAGTTTTTTGTGTCATCCAGTGCAAACCGAAATGTGGACAATATTGTTCTGGCTGGAGGTTGTGCATCAATACCTGGTATTGAAAAACTGGTCGAGCAGAATCTCGGTATTCCCGCATTTGTGGCAAATCCATTTATTAATATGGCATTGTCGAACAGAGTAAAACCCCAAAGTTTAAGTAATGATGCCCCCGCCATGTTACTTGCATGTGGATTGGCATTAAGGAGTTTTGATTAATGGCTAAGATTAATTTACTACCCTGGCGCGAAGAGCTGCGGCAGCAAAAACAGCAGGAATTTCTAACGGGAGTTGGTTTAGCTGCACTGCTGACAGCAGCAATATTGTTTGCTGTACATATGCACATTGAAAGTATGAAGGCTTATCAAAACAGTCGTAACTCCTTGTTAAAAAGCGAAATTGCCGTTCTCGATAAAAAAATTAAAGAGATCAAAGATATAGAATCTAAAAAGAGTAAGTTGTTGACCAAGATTGATGTTATTCAGAAATTGCAGGAAAGTCGACCTCAAATTGTTCATTTATTTGATGAATTACCAAAAAGTACCCCAGAAGGAATTTATTTAACCAAATTCAAGCAATCGGGCGATAAATTAACCATGATAGGAATGGCTCAATCCAATGCCCGGGTGTCTGCTTATATGCGAGCGATAGAAGCCTCTTCATGGCTTGAAGAACCCAAGTTGAGTATTATCAAATCTAAAGGCAAAAGGAATAGTATTCATAATCAAGACTTTACCATGCTGGCAAAACAAGGCAATGGAAACCCTGACAGTCAGAAAAAGGGAGTTAATTAATGATGAATTTATCTGATATCAACTGGGAGCTGGAAGCGGCAGGTACATGGCCAACACCGATAAAAATTGCAGCAGGGGCCATTGTTTGTATTTTGGTTACTGCAGGGTGGATCTATTATGACACCACGGATCAGTTGGCTGAGCTTGAAAAGCTTGAACAAAAAGAGCAGGAGTTAAAGAAAACCTTTGAAACCAAGCAGAGAAAAGCTATCAATCTGAATGATTACAGGGATCAGTTGAAACAGATTGAGTCATCCTTGGGAGATATGATTCGGCAAATGCCAACCAAGGAAGAGGTGGCAAATTTATTAGTGGATATTTCACAAACAGGTTTGGCGGCAGGACTGGAATTCAAGTTATTCAAACCAGGAGCAACGATTCGCAAAGATTTTTACTCGGAATTGCCTATAAATATCAAAGTGGTAGGGCTTTATGAAGAATTAGGATTGTTTGTTTCGGGGCTGGCAGCATTGCCTCGTATCGTCACCGTACATAATGTCTCAATCAGTCCTAAAAAAGACAGCAATCTCATGGAAATGACAGCAATTATTAAAACCTATAACGAAGGTGGGGATGGACGGTCCAAGAAGAAATCCAAGAAAAGGAGAAGACGATGAGCATACTCCATAAACGTTTAGGCGGTTTAACGAACAAAATGTTTAAGCTTTCAAGTCTGGCATTAGCAATTACCTTAACAGGCTGCGCAAATGAAGATTTTAGTGATCTTACAGGCTATGTGGCTGAAGTTAAAGCCAAGCCCAAACGGACTATTCCGCCTCTACCAGAAATAAAGGTGGTTGAGCCTTATATTTTCAAGCCAGATGGGTTGCGTGATCCTTTCAAACCGATGCAAAGATCGGATGATTCAGAAGAGGAAGTCGTCGTGTTTGGCGGTGGCATAAGGCCGGACAATACCCGACATAAAGAAGAGCTTGAAGTATTTTCACTTGATACTTTACGAATGGTTGGAACCTTTTCAATGAAATCGAAATTGTGGGGTCTGGTTACTGCTGGCGACGGCACAATTCATCGTGTACGGGTGGGTAATTATATGGGTAAAAATCATGGAAAAATCATACGGATAGCAGACGATCGAATTGAGTTGATGGAAATTGTTCCTGATAAGCCGGGAACCTGGCGAGAAAAACAAACTTCGCTAGCATTAGTAGAGTGATTTTGAGGGTTATTTAAATGAAAATTGGACAAAATGGCATGATGATGAACAAAAATAGACCCTTATTTCGGTCTCAAGCATTAGTATGGTTATTTTTGCTGTTACAAACGGCAACCACCCAGGCAGGTGCGGTGACATTAAAGTCTCTTGATTTCGCTGCTTTGGCAGGTAATAAATTGCAAATTCAGTTTGAAATGGATGGCAAAGCAACTGCCCCCAAAGTATTTCAAACTGATAACCCAGCAAGGCTGGCTTTGGATTTTCAGGGAGTTAAAAGTGGTCTAAAGACAAAAAAACATAATATTAATGTTGGTGTTGCAAGCAGTTTGTATGCAGTTGAAGCTTCAGGACGTTTACGGGTGGTTGTTAATCTTTTGGAAACGGTTCCTTATGACGTCAAGATTGAAGGCAATAAAGTGTATGTGACACTGAATGGCGGAAAACATGCCTTCAATAAAGTTTCCAAAAAACACATTCAAACTCGTCCGAGTAAAAGGTCATCAGCACTTGCAAAGCTATTACCAAAACAAAAAATTGAAAAGCTTGATTTTAGAAGAGGTTCAAATGGAGAAGGACGTTTAATAATATCGCTTTCAAATCCCAATACGGTAGTCAATGCTCAGGAACAGGGTGATAAGATCATTTTAAATTTTCTTAACACAAGTTTACCTTCTTCTTGGGCCAAAAAAATGGATGTCACAGATTTTGCTACTCCAGTAAAAACGATTAATGCAAAATCCAGGGGATTAAGTACTCGAATTGAAATTACTCCAGTTAATTCCAATTATCAATATTCTTCATTTCAAGCTGATGGACGGTTGACTGTTGAATTTCGGCCATTGACGCCGATTGAACAGGAAATGCGGAAAGTAAAATTTCCTTATGATGGTGAACGTTTATCTTTGAATTTCCAGGATATTGAAGTTCGCTCAGTATTGCAAATACTGGCAGATTTTACCGAGCTTAATATTATTGCTTCTGATACGGTCGCAGGAAATGTCACATTAAGATTAAACGATGTTCCCTGGGATCAGGCGCTGGATTTGGTTTTAAAATCGAAAGGCCTGGCTAAACGCAAAACTGGAAATGTTATTCTGGTGGGGCCGACTGCTGAAATCAGTAAGATGGAAAAGGATGAGCTGGAGTCCAAGCATGTCCAACAACAACTGGAACCTTTGGTTACGGAATACATCAAGATCAATTTTGCCAGGGCTGAAAATTTCAGGAATTTGTTGAATGGTCTTGATACTGGGGCATTTGGCGACTGTGGAATTCAAACCGGGTCTCAAGGAGGGAGTGCATCCAGTACTTCTGGACAGTCACGCTCTCAAAACGGATTAAATAATTCCAACAGAAATAATAATCCTGGAATAAGAAAAACCAGCAGAGATGCCTTATTTAAGGATGGCGAATTTTCATTATTGTCGGACCGAGGAGTAGCTTTGGTTGATTCAAGGACTAATACCTTGATCGTCAGGGAAACCGCAGGTCGCATCGCAGAAATGAAAAAACTGATTAGACGGCTTGATGTCCCAGTCAAACAGGTTTTGATTGAAGCGAGAGTAGTGAGCGCTAATGAAAGTTTTGCAAGGGATTTGGGAACAAAATTTGGAGTGGCTAAAACTTCGCAATTAGATAGTGACAAGCAGTTTACCTTCGGCGGAGGAGGTTTGGGAAGTACAAGAACTTTGGAAACTTTATCGTCAGCTTTAAGTGCTTCAAGTGGTGGAGCGTTAGCTATGACTTTGGCGAGAGGGGCAGATTATGTGTTAAACCTTGAAATCAGGGCATTGCAGGATGAGGGTAATGGAGAATCAATATCTAACCCCAGAATTTTAACATCAGACCGTTGTCAGGCTACTATTAAGCAGGGCACACAGATTCCCTACGTTTCAAGAAGCCAGGACGGTACTACAACCGAGTTAATAGATGCTGTGCTTTCACTTGAAGTTACACCTCAAATTACTCCCAGTGGTAAAGTGATTATGGAATTGACAATTAAAAAAGATGAACCAGGGGCTCCTATAATCGTCGATGGTTTACAAACTGTTCCCATTCTGAAAAAGGAGATCATCACAAACGTGCATGTAGAAGATGGCGAGACAGTAGTATTGGGCGGTGTTTATCAAGGAAATACCTCAAGTTCATATAGCACAGTGCCATGGCTTGCAGATTTGCCTGGAGTTGGTTGGATGTTCCAGCAAAGAAATAACAACCATGATAAAAGCGAATTACTCATCTTTATTACTCCAAAAATTGTAAAAGAAGCGATGAGAATTTAACAGCAAAACTTCTACTTAGGTGTAAAAGGGGGCATAATGCCCCCTTTTTATTGCCTTAAAAAATAGGATGGAAGCAATGGCCCAGTTTGAAAATATATATTTAATAGGACTTATGGGCGCGGGTAAAACCACAGTCGGCAGACAGCTGGCCAGAACGTTAAAATATCCTTTCTATGACAGCGACAAGATAATAGAGGAGCATACTGGGGTTGATATTCCAACAATTTTTGAATTTGAAGGTGAGCAAGGATTTCGCCAAAGAGAGCATAAAGTTATTTATGAATTAACAGAAATAAGAGGGATTGTATTAGCAACGGGTGGAGGAGCAGTGTTGCTGGAGGATAATCGGCAAAGTTTAATGACAACTGGTTTCGTTGTATATTTACAATGCTCAATTGACAAAATTCTGCAACGAACTCGAAGAGATACGCAACGGCCATTATTGCAAACTAAAGACCGTAAGCAAAAAATGCAACGATTATTTTTGGAACGAAATCCGTTATATCTTGAATGTGCAGACTTCACAATTGATACAGGTCGCATAGCTAACAAAACTGTCGTTAAACGAATTTTGGAAGCCTATCAAAAAAACACTTTGGACAATGAGTAAAATAAAACAATTAAATTTGCAATTGGGTGATCGTAGTTATCCCATTTATATTGGGCCTGGAGGTTTAAAGCAGGGCGAATTATTGACACAAAAAATTCGCGGCAAACAAGTTGCAATTGTAACTAATGACACAATTGCCCCCTTATATCTTCAGCAAGTTAAAAGCTTACTGACTGATTTCAAAATAGAAACAGTGATTTTGCTTGATGGCGAGCAATATAAAACCCTGGAAACCTTAGCAATAATTTTTGATGCTTTACTGGAAAAGCGCTTTAATCGTAATGCCACATTAATTGCATTAGGTGGTGGTGTTATTGGAGATATTGGCGGGTTTGCTGCAGCGTGCTATCAACGAGGGATTGATTTTATTCAAATTCCAACAACATTATTGGCACAAGTCGATTCATCAGTTGGGGGTAAAACTGGTGTAAATCATCCCTTGGGTAAAAACATGATCGGTGCGTTTTATCAGCCCAAAGCGGTAATTATTGACACTGAAGTGTTGCGATCTCTGGATGATCAACAATTTTCCGCTGGCTTGGCGGAAGTGATAAAATATGGACTTATTCGGGATGCAGAGTTTTTTCAATGGTTAGAAAATAATCTTGATGCTCTGTTAAGTCGAGATAATGAGGCTCTAACTTTTGCTATTGAAAGGTCTTGTACAAATAAAGCAGAGGTCGTTGCTGAAGATGAAAAAGAATCAGGTATCCGAGCGATCTTGAATTTAGGGCATACTTTCGGTCATGCTATTGAGACCGGCTCTGGTTATGGAGTTTATTTGCATGGCGAAGCAGTTGCTATAGGGACCTGTCAGGCTGCAGATTTATCAAGCAGGATAGGTTGGTTAAACGAGCAGGATAAACAGCGAATCATTGATTTATTTCAACGAGCTAAATTACCAGTAACCCCTCCGGCTAAGATAAAAACTAATGAATTTTTGGAGCTTATGGCTATCGATAAGAAAAATATAGATGGAGGGATTCGCTTAATACTACTGAAATCAATTGGTTATGCTTCTTTGCCGATGACTGTAGATCAGACGTTATTAAATGCGACATTAGACGAATATGGTCGAGACTAATACATTTGAATATCATTTAAATACTGCATCACGCACAAATGCGGCTGTACAGGCGCTCTTAAGTGAGGAGCGGGCACAAAAATATGATTTATTAAATCATCTCATCAACAATCTCCAGCAATCGTTGGTGATTTGTGGTCCGGAAGAGATTGGGAAAACCACTCTTTTGGAATATTTGTTGGAAAACAAGCCAGATTCATGGTTGGTTTACAATCTTAAAGGTTCAGCCCAGATGGAGATAGATCGGGTAAAGGCTGAACTTATTCACTTTATCCAAAGAAGTCATTTCGGCACTACCGGGCAGGATGTAGCCGAAATATTATCGACTGCTGAAAAGCAAAATCAAAAATTTGTTTTTATTGTTGATGATGCGGGATTATTAGCCCCTGGAGTCATTGATTCTCTTTGTGAATTTGCTTGTTCCCATGCTTCATTGCGTCTGGTTTTTGCTTTGACGCCTGATGAGCTACATATCAAAAATAGCTCTGATAAAACAGTCAGAGATTGTCATTTTATTGACCTTCCACCTTTAACAGAGATGCAGTGCGGTGCGTTTTTAAAAAGACTGGCCGGTAAGCCGGGTGCTGCAATATCTGTTGACGAAATTTCTTCACCGATGATAAAAATTATTTACCGAGAACGACATGGGATACCCGGCAAGATTATTTCCATGCAAAAAGGGCAAATTAAAATTCCCATACCAGAAAATCAACAATGGTTTTACGCGCTGGCCGCCGGTGTTTTTATTGCAGCTATCATCAGTTTTTTTCTTTGGAGCGATGATTCTGCACAACAGGAACCACATATTGCTAAACAAACAAACCAAAGTGTAGAAAAACCTGAGACTGGAAAATCAGCTCAAGATGCAGGCAATTTGGAAAAAAACAATAACATTGCGAATATTGAAACCATTGTTCCGCTTGATGACCCTATTTTGGCTGATGTAGATGTGCTGGCAACTGGCGATGAACAATCGACCGGGCTTGAGACTGTTGTTGAAAAAACTATCAAACTTGCTGAAAATGACTTTCATCCATCTGAACAAGATACCTTAAAGTTAGATAATTTGGTAGTTCCTGCTGAGGATTTTGAGTTTCCTGAAAAAACTCAAAATAAAAGCTCAGAACCAATAAGCTCAAGTTCAAAACAGGAATTTGTAAATCCAAACGCTAATAATAAAATCGTTTTAAAAGACTCTGAGCAAGCTTCCACGCTGTCAACGTATCCAGAGCAAAAGCGGACTATTTTTCCAACCTCAGAAACTGGACAAGAAAAAACAGTTGTTGAAAATGAAATAAAACCATTGACGGATGAACAGACAAAATCTCAACTTGCCTAAGAAAAGCTGATTAACAGAGAATTAGCATTCCAGAATTCTGTTCCTAAAGCTGG
>JALXCS010000075.1 GCA_026990815.1 Methylomonas sp.
GCCCCCTTCGCAGCGCACAGAAATATGTATCTGGATGGCAACAGAAAAGTCATCAAACAATTATCCAAATCAGGTGCTTTGTCAGCCGGTATACCAGGCTTACCGGCCGCTTTGGTTCATATAGCCGAGAAATACGGAAGATTACCGCTATCCACCAGTTTAAAACCAGCCATCAACTACGCCAAGCATGGCTTTGCCATTGGTAAACGCCATCTTCGCATGTTGACATTCAGGTACAAGGTACTAAAGCAATCGGCTGCTGCCAGTCAAATTTTTCTTGAAAATGGAAAAATTCCAGAGCCACAATCAGTTCTTATTCAGACTGACCTAGCTGGTACTCTGGAAGCAATCGCCGAACATGGAAAAAAAGGCTTCTATGGTGGCAAAATTGCAAAGTTATTAGTAAAAGCAGTTGAAAGTAATGGCGGAATCTGGAGCAAACAAGACCTGAAAGCATATCGGGTTAAAGAACGCCCCCCCATTATCGGCAGATACCGAAATATTAAAATCACCAGCGCTTCCCTTCCCTCCTCGGGTGGAATCGTTCTGCTCGAAGCATTGAATATCCTTTCTGCCTATAAATTAAATTCACTGGATAATATTACCCGTAAACATCTTGTTGTTGAAGCAATGCGCCGCGCCTATCATGACCGGGCACGATATCTTGGTGATCCCGATTTTGCTAAGATTCCCACGCTACGCTTATTAACCTCCGATTATGCGGCGGGTTTAAGAGCGACAATTCGATTGGATAAAGCACTTCCAAGCAGTTACCTGACTGGTTGGCAACAAAATGAATCTAAAGGTAGTGATACAACCCATTTTTCAATTATTGATCAAGAAGGTAATCGTGTTGCCGCAACATTAAGCATCAATTTTCCGTTTGGATCCGGTATGGTTGCAGCAGGTACTGGTGTGCTACTGAATGATGAAATGGATGATTTTGTCAGCCAGCCAGGTGACATGAATGGATATGGATTAATTGGAGGAATGGCCAACTCGATTGAACCAGGGAAACGTATGCTATCGAGCATGACACCAACCTTTTTGGAAGATTCCCATCGGATTGCGGTCTTAGGTACCCCCGGCGGTAGTCGCATTATTTCTATGGTTTTGCTGGCAATACTTGATTTTGCAAAAGGCAATGGCCCTGAATCCTGGGTTCAAGTAAAACGGTTTCATCATCAATACATCCCGGATCAGATTCTGTATGAAAAAAATGGTCTGACAGATAATGAAATTGTAATGCTTGGTGAATTAGGCCATCAATTCAAACAAAAAAGTTATAAATATGGCAATATGCAAGCCATACAATTCAACAAAACTACCAAACAATATTCAGCAGCCAGTGACCCTCGCGGAGAAGGATCATCTATCCCTTAACAACTTGATGTGGATTGATAATTGAAGTCATGTTTTGTGGAAATATCCCTGGATGTTTATGAAACTGCGGTTTCAGGGTTATGTCAACAATCTCTGTACATGACAAAAAACCTGTGGAATGGAGGTAAGCGATTGAAATAAGAATTCCTTCTGGCGCAGGGATGCGATAGAGAGCCACAAGGATGTATCTACGCGTGTCTTTTTATTTCAATCGCTTACCTCTTTGATGTCTTTTTGTCGTGAATAAAGGTCAATAATAACTTTAAAACCAAGGCCGAAAAAAAGGTTTTTCCTTACGTTTAATTGATGGTTTCTGTTTTGATTTTGATGATTGAATTACTTTGGAAACTTTTTGCCGTTTTATTTGCGTGTTACTATTAGATTTTGAAGTTTCAACTTTAGTCCTCTTACTTTCAGCCGCATTGACATTACTAATGAGAAACCCGGCAATTTCTTGCAGATAGTTTGTTTCAGCCAGCTTCTTTTCTTCAGTTTGACTGGCTTCACTCAATATTTTGAGTTGACTTGCAGACATTCCTACGACATTGGAGCCGGCACTAACCGAAAAAATAATTAATACATTAATAATATAATAAACCGGTTTTTGCCAAACTGGAGCTTTTAGTTCGGCCAAAACCATTAACCCTAGCAATAAACACATGGCAATGGCTGTATATTTTGGTGGCAAGTCAAAATTGACCCATAGTGAATTTGCAATCGTCATGGTAATGCCGCCGGCTATTCCTGGTGTTAGCATAGAGTTTGGATTGAGAAAATCTTTAACATCAGACATTTGGCACCTCCTGCTTATCGTTTATCAACATATCGTGATTTTGACTTTATCAAAAGCTAAGCTGGAAGTAAGTGATGTATTCACATTAAAAATGAATTTAAATAACATTGAAGCAGAGTATCAAGGGCTCAGCCATCTTGATTTCTATAGTTTTCACTTTTCCTGTCTCCACCATGAGCTGTAAGCTTTGTTGCCCTTGCTCAGCCGTGTTTAACGTATTAAATATTTTCTGATAATTTGCAGCCCTTAGTTCAGAGTTAACGCCTAAATCTTGACATAACGGGTGCTCAGTGATTAAAATGTTCGTTTCGTCTAACGCATAATGTCGATAACTTGACCACCGGTAATCGGCAATATTATTAACCATATTAGCCTTATCAGGATTCATTTCAATATAACGATAGAGGGTAAAGAGATAATTCTCGCTATCTATTAAGCATGATTTAAACCTACCTTCTCAGATAGTGCCTGTTCTATTATGGATGGCATTAAAAAAACGAACATATCGATTTGCCATCGTTTGCATAAATTTACTAAGTTGTACTTTGTCCTCCGGGGTTATAAGGAGATGCATGTGATTGCTCATGATGACATAGGCATGCAGATGACAATCAGATTTAGATAATGTATGTGCAATATCTTCTGTGATCCGAATCATATCTTCTTCAAATTCAAAGATGTCTTGTCTATTGTTACCCAGGTGTATAACATGCACAGGTTTGTTGGGAACAACAATTCTTGGTAATCTAGCCATTTAAAGACTATACCTAAACCTTACCTATAAATTAAGCTGGCTGACTCCTTGGTTTGACCTCTTGTTTCTGCTCAATAAAACACCTGAATATCAGATAAATAATAAATACTCTTAAAGCTGTTTCAGGTATTATTTACAATCGGATTAAATGTTTAAAACTAACCCCAATTTCCTAAAATGAACAAAAAAATACACTACCAGTCCGATATTCTAGAGCGATTTATTCCTGTCAGCCTAGATCGTTTAATTACAAATCTTGCCGATTCGCAACAGTTAGAGACTCAACAAGTCGCCGAATTTAAAAAAATGTGTGAAGTTTATTGCGCGTTATATCATGCAAAAACGCATTCCCAACTGCAATCTTTAAAGAAAATCTACCGACCATTTAATCCAGATAGAGAAGTTCTGGTGAGCCAGAAAGAGCAATCCTCAGATCAACTCAAGCAATTCAAACAAGAATTGCGCACCATGCTTGAAAAAGCCAATTTCGAACCATTATCCGAAAAGGACTTGAATGATGCTCTTAACAAAATTTCTCCTCATGGCGTAAAAGTCTCTGTTGATTTTGATGAGTTTGCTGATGTGACCCTTTATTATCGGGGAACTGCTGTTCAAACTGAATTCCGCCGAAACTGGAAAACCTTGCAACTAAAAAAACAACCTTTCGAACTGCAAATATACAGACGCCTATTTGTGGTATTACAGCCCAAAAATCGACAACAAAGAGTTGATGATTTGATCGAAGCAAAAAAAATAAGTAGAAAAAAAGCTGAAAAAGATGTCGATACGGCATTCAAAACGCTTGGAATTTTAGGGGAGGAAGACATTGTTTACATGAAACTATTTAAAGATATTCCCACTGCAGATCTGGAAATGCTGTTCCCGAATACCCGTGTGCAAATGCGTATGTTTGATAAGGTTAAATTGGGTGTTATGGGGGGGGGTGGCACAGCTGGTGGAGTCATGGCGACGATCAGTAAACTAAGCGCTGCGATTGATCCAATGTCTGCGGCATTAGCTGTCGGTGGCTTGTTAGGCGTCTTATGGCGCCAAATTCAAAAAATATTTTCACAAAAGGCCAAATACAGTGCCATTCTTACAAAAAACTTGTATTTTTATTGCCTGGACAATAACCTGGGCGCACTGACAACCATCGTTGATGCTGCTGAATCAGAAGAATGCAAAGAAGCCATTCTGGCTTATTTTTTTCTGCTCACAACGGGCTCAGTTTCAAGAACAGAACTGGATCAACGAATTGAGGCGTTCATACTAGAACAATACGAAATTCCAATGGACTTTGAAATTGAAGATGGATTACAAAAACTTGAAAAAGCCGGTTTGCTATCCACTCAGGAAAATCTGCTAAATGTCTTGCCTTTACATGAAGCGAATAACCGATTAATGCAAACCTGGATCGAGTTCATCAACAAAACTTAAAAATATGACTGAAACACTGCCAAGCAAAACATCTTATATCCGAGAAGAATCACCCGGTTTTTTAGAACGAATCGGTGTCAGATATTACCGTTATCTGGCTAAAAAATCAGGCACCGCTGATATTGATAATATTCATATTGATGATCTGGCACCAGACATCACGTTAAAAGCACTAGCCAGCAACATCACTATATTTGCAGCCGTAATAGCCTTCGCTATCGGTGCACTGACAACCTTTGTATCCATCTGGGTTGAATGGACTTTTAAAGACACAATGGAAACCGTTCCCTATTATTTATTGTACGGTAGTGTACTCATTATCATGTTGATTTTGGAAATGGGGGTATTATTCTGGCTAGGACTTAAAACTGTATATAGTTTGGCCTGCCTGACTGGCCACAACCAAGCCACCAAAGGTTCTTGTCTTCCAGGTGATGATGCTGTCCCAAATATTCTGGCCAGAGCCGCCCTGGAAGTTCCAGATCCGATTATCGAATATCTGGGTATTGACCCGCTAAAACACTTGTCCAAATCCAAACTATTCCTTGTAGCTTTTTTGTATAAAGCAAAAGTAGCGCTCTCCAGCTTTGTGGTGAAATTTATCCTGGTCCGCTTGTTTGGCAAAGGTGAGGTGAGAAACGCGTTTAGCTGGGTTGCCATTCCCATCACTGGCATCTGGGATGCCTTTACTCTATATAAAGTTGCCAGAGAAGCACGGTTGCGCTTATTTGGCAACAAACTTGCTGCCCATATTGCCAATGATATGTTGACCGATGACTTTATCGCCCAGCTTAGTCCAAAAGCACAAGAGGGTTCAATTCGTGCAATAGCCACCATGATGGTACTAGCGCAACATTATCATCCCAACATGCTAATTTTATTGCTGAGACTGACCACAACGTTCAACATAAAAGAAGATTGTGAATATGATAATTGGGACGACTTTGTTTCTCTATTAGATGAAGTTTCCAATGAAGAAAGAAATTTTTTACTCGACCTGCTTTGTGTCTCCGCCGCTTTCGATGGACACTTATCAAGGCTGGAGAAATTCCATTTACCCCTGGCTTTTAAAGAACATACTGCTGTTTACATGCAACGTTCAGAGAGATTAAAAAATTGTCTGCTCAATGGCCAATTGCACGAGGCCAAGGTCTTATGTACGCTGGATTTTGAGCCTGGTTGATTGAAAAGTTATCAGTCGTTCCCGCCAACTCGCTCCTTATCAACAAATAGTGATTTTGACTTTATCAAAAGTTAAGCTCAGAGTAAGTGATGTATTCACGTAAAAAATAAATTTAACTGTTATTCAAACGTGTCCTCAATGTAGTTTTATGGTTTAATTTCAATCTAGCGTTCAGTCATATTGCTTAAAACAACAAAAATGAGTGAGGGGGAGTATGAAATACATCAATAAACCAATAAAACTGTTTTTTTCCTGCACCGCAGCCTGGTTGTTAATCACCGGCCCAATTCAAGCTGGCTCTGATATCAATGCCCATCAGTTATATATGGATAATTGTGCCAGTTGTCACGGCGCCGATCACGGCGGCTATCTAGCCCCTCCATTAAATTCCGAAACCTTGAAAGGCCGCAGCCCGACTGTTTTACGTAGCACCATTATGACAGGCAGCTTTGAAACCTTGATGCCTCCTTTCTTTGGTCGTTTGTCAGATGAAGAAATTCGCGGTTTGGTTAAACATCTTCAAACAACCCCCAAGCAACCTAATCCAGCATGGACACTGGCTGATATGAAAGCTTCGCTAAAAGTCTATGTTAAAGATGAAAGCAAATTACCGTCAAAACCCACTTATGCAATTGATAGCATGGATGATTTGATTGGAGTGGCTGCGAGGGGCAAATATGGCAGAGGGACGGGTTCAAGGGCTATTTTTATTAACAGTAAAATCCATCAAATCGTTGGCGAGATTCCTACCGTAATAGCGGCGCATATTATTGACTTTGATCCGGCCAATGAGCGTTGGGCCTATGTGAAAACTGACACAGCTGAAATCTACAAGGTCGATTTGTATTCGATGAAGGCGGTTCGCAGCATCAAAACCGGCTTTAATGGCCCTGGCATGGGTGTATCACGAGATGGTAAATACATTATGGCAGGCTCTTTTGTACCGCATGTCGCAGTCATTCTGGATTCTAAAACTTTGGAGCCATTAAAAGCTTTCAAACTGGAAGGTGTTGATCCTGATGGCCAGATGGTCACTTCTGATTCCGGCATGATCATCGGTACTCCATTTGCTGATATTTTCGCCATTGCCCTGGAAAATGCCGGCCAGGTATGGATTGTTGACCTGAAAGAAGGTTTTCCAGTGACCAAAATTAAAAATGTAGGTCGACATTTACATGATGCTTTTTTAACCCATAAAGGCCGCAAATTAATGGTCGCCTCTTACGATGACAGCATTGTTGCAGCAATTGATCTTAAGGATCGAAAAATCATCAAGAAATTACAAGCGGGCTGTGTTCCTCATGTTGGTGGTGGTTCTGCGGTGAAAGTCGATGGCAGAACACTTGGCTTTGGTACTAATTTTGGCACTTGTGACAAAACCGTGGTCAGCGTATGGGATCTTGACAAAATGGAACTGGTTAAACAGGTACCGGTTTCTGGAGGAACTGAATCACCAGCCGCTCATGCCAATGCACCTTATGTTGCTGTTGATATTATCACCAAAGATAAACGCGCCCGTACTATTCACTTAATTGACAAAAACTCACTGGAAGTTGTAAAAACTTTGGATGTTGGCGGCCATGCTTATTTCCCAGAATACAGTGCCGATGGCAAATATCTCTATGTTAGCGCCGGATATAGTGGAGATGAAGTGGTGGTCTATGATTCCAACTCATTAAAAAAAGTTGCTTCGATCAGCATGGAAAGTCCCGCTGGAATTTTTTCCAGAGGACGTGTGAAATACATGACTCGTGGCTTATCTCCCGATGAAATGGAGTAAGGTCATGAATAAGTCTATCTACCCTGCCCTGTTGTTGCTATTGTTTGGATTTACGGGAACTGGCCACGCGGCGAGTCCTTATGCCGGAAAAAGTTTGGGAGCAGCAGTTTGTTCCCAATGTCATGGCATCCGTCAACCCAGCGCTGATGCGCCATTTCCTTCATTGGCGGGTCGTGACAAAGACTATTTGAAACAGGCATTAAAACAATATCGCGACAAAACCCGGATTTCCGAGGTGATGAATCGAATTGCAGGATCATTGACCGACAAGGACATTAACAATATTGCCTCTTATTACAGCAAAGTTAAACCTTAAAGTCATGTGGAGAACGTTATTATTACTAGTAATCATGCCGGTTGCATTTGCTGAAACTGACAATTTAATGCCTCAACGTAAGCAAGTATTACAAGAGTTGTTAAAGAATGATTGTGGCGCTTGTCATGGTCTGACATTAAAAGGCGGCTTAGGCCCACCATTATTACCCGAGGCATTGGCAGGCAAATCAGACACAATGCTCGTCGATAAAATTTTGCATGGAAGAACAGGGACCGCTATGCCAGCCTGGGAAAAAATCATTAATGTGCAGGAGGCACACTGGCTGGTGCAATATCTAAAGAAATCAAGATGATCAGATCCGTAGTTTTTTTGTTTTTTTTATTGTTTTTCCAGCCTGTTTTATGTCTTGCTGAATTGCGCGGCACAGGCGATCTTGGGGTGATTATCGAAAGGGCCAGTCATTCAGCCCTTATTATTAACACCAGCGACCGGTCAATTTTATCCCGGATTGAAGGTCTGGGTGACGTTTCTCATGCTTCCGTGGTATTTTCCCGTGACCAGCGTTATGCCTATATTTTTGGTCGTGATGGTGGCTTGAGTATAATTGATCTATTGTCAGGAAAAATTGTTAAACGCATTTTGCAAGCCGGAAACAGTATTGGCGGAGCAATTTCCCAGGATGGCAAACTTATTGCTGTCTCCAATTACACACCCGGCGGCGTAAAAATTTTCTCTGGCGATACCCTGGAATTACTTGCCGATATCCCCGCATTTTATAATGACAAACAACGTTCTAAAGTTATTGGTTTGGTCGATGCCCCCGGACAACGTTTTATTTGCAGTCTCTTTGATGCTGGAGAAATGTGGCTCATTGATGTGAAAAACCCTAAACAACCTAAAATCAAAAAATTTCAGAATATTGGCAAACAACCTTATGATGCCTTATTGACTCCCGATGGTCGATATTATCTGGCCGGATTGTTTGGCGAACCGGGTCTGGCTTTACTTGATCTGTGGAATACCGAAGCGGGCGTCAAACGAATTTTAGGTGATTATGGCAAGCACGAAACAAAACTGCCCGTGTATAAAATGCCCCACCTGGAAGGCTGGACCATTGCCGGAAATCGAATGTTTGTTCCTGCGGTGGGCCAGCATGAGGTTTTGGTCGTAAATACTGTCAATTGGCAATTAATCAAACGTATAGCTGTGGCGGGGCAACCGGTTTTTGTCATGGCACGTCCTGATGGCCGGCAAATCTGGGTTAATTTTGCCCTACCCGATAATCATCAATTACAGATTATTGACGTCAAGAATATGGAATTGATCAAAACTTTAACACCCGGTAAAGCGGTATTACACATGGAATTTACGCCTCGCGGAGAAAATGTCTGGGTTTCTGTTAGAGATGAAAACAAGATTGTCATTTATGATACCAATAGTTTTGCCATTGAAAAAAACCTGACAGCCAACAAGCCCAGTGGTATTTTCTTTACTTCCAGGGCCAATCAACTTGGTTTGTAAGCCATGCTGAGTCAGTTACAAAAAAAATTACTCAATGATTTTCAGCAGGACTTCCCTTTGTCCCCTGCTCCATACGCAGATATTGCCAAAACCCTGGGCGTTAGTGAGCAAGAAGTGTTAAGTGCTTTACAGGAATTAAAACAACTGGACTTTATCAGTCGTATCGGCCCGGTTTTTCCGCCTAATTCTTTGGGCAACAGCATGCTGGTCGCTATGTCTGTTCCAGAAGAGCAATTACAAACAGTGGCCGAAATTATCAACCAGTTCCAGGAAGTCAACCATAATTATCATCGTGAAAACCGCTTTAATCTCTGGTTTGTTCTGATTGGCAACAATCAAAACCATCTTCATGCGGTCATTTCTGAAATTGAATCAGAAACCGGATTTCCAGCCATGCGGCTACCAATGATAGCTAACTATTTTATCAACCTGGGATTTGAACTGGACTGGAATGATTGATCAGCAAGATTTGCAGTTGCTCAAAACCATTCAGCATGGCTTGCCCATTACATCAAGACCCTATGCGGAAATTGGCAAACAAATTGGCCTGAATGAAACTGAAGTCATTGAACGGATTGCCTTGTTCATGCAGACTGGATTGATTAAACGCCTGGGTGTGATTGTCAAACATCAGCGTTTGGGATATACCGCCAATGCGATGGTGGTATTTGATATTCCAGATCATCGAGTTTCCGAAGTAGGAGAATCAATCAGCAAGGCCCGGTTTGTCAATTTATGTTATCAACGCCCCCGCCAAGGCAAGCAATGGCCCTACAATTTGTATTGTATGATTCATGGCAAAAGCCGGGAAAAAGTATGTCAACAACTGCAACAACTGATTAAAAGCCGTGATTTGGACCCATATGATCGGGAAATTTTGTTCAGTAAGCAATGTTTTAAACAGCGCGGCGCATTATATTTTACTCCTTCTCCCTCTCCTCTTTCCGTAGCTAATGGATGATACCGATAAAGCCATTATTAATTATTTACAAAAAGGGTTTCCAATTTGTGAATCGCCTTATCAGCTTGTCTCAGAACAACTTGGAATACCGGAAGCCGAACTACTCCAACGACTGCAAAAATTACTTGATGAAGGCACCTTGTCACGCTTTGGCCCCATGTATCATGCCGAAGCAATGGGTGGTGCATTAACGCTGGCAGCGATAAAAGCCCCAGAACAGCAATTTGACGAAATTGCAGAAATCATCAATCGGTTTCCAGAAGTGGCTCATAATTATCAGCGCAATCATGATTTGAATCTGTGGTTTGTTATCGCCACCGAAAGTTCAGATCGTATTCAGGAGGTCATTCAATCCATTGAGGAACAAACCCGACTACAGGTTTACAATATGCCTAAATGCAAGGAATATTTTGTTCAATTGCAACTGGAAGCCTGATGAAATTAGATGCGGTTGACCGAGAAATCATTCAACAGACCCAAGCAGGATTACCTTTGGTTTCTAAACCTTATCATGCCATTGCAGAAAAGATCGGAATCACTGCGCAAGAAGTAATTCGTAGAATGACGTGTATGCAGGAACACGGGATTATTCGCCGAATTGCAGCAATCCCTAATCATTATCGACTGGGTTACCGTTTCAATGGCATGACTGTTTGGGACGTGGATGATCAATATATCGATGAATTAGGTGCAAAAGTGGGGCAACTTACTTTTGTCAGTCATTGTTATCATCGACCGAGGCATCTACCCGAATGGCCTTACAATCTGTTTGCCATGGTTCATAGCAAAACCGAACAGGAGATTAAAATACAAATTGATGTTCTTTCTGAAATGCTGGGATCATACAGCCGGGGACATGATGTGCTTTACAGTACCCGGATTCTGAAAAAAACCGGTTTGAGAATCAAAAATTATGTTTCGGCTTAGCCAATTTATGCGGGAAGTCCTGCATCCCACACCAATAAAAGCCGTCCGAAAACCTTCTGGACCCGTTGTTATTTGGAATCTGATTCGCCGCTGCAATCTAACCTGCAAACATTGCTACACCACTTCTGCTGATATCGATTTCCCTGGCGAACTCACTACACCGGAAATCTTTTTGGTCATGGAAGATTTAAAAACCTTCAAGGTACCCGTCTTGATTTTGTCGGGTGGAGAACCGTTATTGCATCCTGATATTTTTAGTATTTCTCAGCGGGCTAAAGACATGGGTTTTTACGTTGCCTTGTCCAGCAATGGCACATTGATTACAGAAGACAATATCGAAAAAATCGCAGCCATCAATTATCAATATATTGGCATCAGTCTGGATGGTATAGAACAAACTCATGACCAATTCCGACAAAAGCCGGGTTCTTTCAAAGATTCCATCAGAGGCATTCGTCTTTGCCGAAAACATGGCATTAAGGCAGGCATTCGTTTTACCTTAACCCAGGATAATGTCTACGATTTTCCAGATATGCTGAAATTAATGGATGATGAAGATATCGACAAATTTTATTTGTCGCATCTAAATTATGGGGGCAGAGGCAACAAAAACCGCAAAGATGATGCCGCTTTTCAAATGACTCGACAAGTCATGGATCAACTGTTTGAAGCTTGTCTGAACTGGGAACAGCAAGGGATAGAAAGAGAAATTGTCACCGGAAATAATGATGCTGATGCCGTTTATTTTTTACATTGGGTGAGAAAAAACTTTCCGGAACAAGTCCAACACATTAAAACAAAACTGGAGCAATGGGGAGGTAATGCCTCTGGCGTTAATGTTGCCAACATCGACAATCTCGGCAATGTTCATCCAGATACCTTCTGGTGGCATTATCACTTAGGCAATGTTAAAGAACGGCCTTTTTCAGAAATCTGGCAAGATGTTTCCGATCCACTGATGGCCAGACTTAAACAGAACCCGAGACCACTAAAAGGCCGCTGCCAAAGCTGTGGCTACCAGAAAATTTGCAATGGCAATACCCGTGTCCGGGCGCAACAAATTTACAATGACGCCTGGGCTGAGGACCCAGGGTGTTATTTAACTGCGGATGAAATCAGTCCCTATTATTGTTAACCTTCCCAACCAGTATTTTTATCAATCCATCTCAGACTCAACCAATACCAAAAAATCATTGGAACCATCATTGCCAACCAGCTCCAGTCGTCGATAAGAAAAACTTTCTTAACCCATTCATGTTCAGCAAAAAAAAGCGGCCATGGAATACAATACAGCGTAAAAATGATGCAAGTCCAAATTAAAATCAAAGCTCCCTTACGGGTATTTATGCTTGAGAATGCCAAGAAAACCCACATTGGCATATTTTCTTTTTTTTCCATTTTTATAAACCCTGATAAAACTACTGAATCTGGCAACTAAACCAGTGAGCGAGCAATTCTACATTTTTTACATGACTCGTTCCAGCCATATTTTTTGAACAAAAGAAAGAAATTCAGACAAAAAATACTATTTTTCAGGTGATTCTGCCTTAACATTGGGCCAATCTGAAAATGCGAAAACCCAGATCATCAAAATATTAATGACGGGAATCAACAGCAAAACCACCCATCTTGGATCAAACCCGGCTTTGACCAGAATTTTTCCACCCGCCCAGAGAATACAAAGAAATAGGCCAATGAATAATAAATAAAAGACAAATATTTCCATTTTATAAATCCTCTTTTGATGTCTGATTTGGCCATGGGACCAAGGCTAAATGTAAAAATACTGCTAACAAGCCAAAGCCCGGAACAAAAACTAATAGAGACCACAACGGACTGAATCCGGCTTTTTTATAAATAAAAAAAACAGGCACCAAAATCATTAAACCAACAATTGCAACACGAAATATCTCCGGAACCATCATCATATTCTCCAATTTTTGGACATTGAAACCACTTAATTGAAAATCAATAGCACTTTCTAGGAAATTCGGTCCAGCCATGATTAGGACTCTTGAGAAAAAGGATTCTCAGTCGTCAAACAAAAGCCACTGGCATTCCCAACTCCAACTGTAATTGAACGCTTGCATTGCCTCGGTTAACTGCTATTTCCACAAGTCCACATGAATTTTTATACCAAAATGACTGATTTTCTTTAACCATACAAAAAGTATCAGCTCTTTCCAACACCAAACGGCCCACTTTCAGTAGTTTGTGTTCCATACTTTCTTGATATCGAAGCCCTGTTATTGCATTTCCATAATGGTCAAAATAGATTATCTTACCCAAATCAGCCTGCCAGTGCTCCAAATTGATTGCTTGAACCGGTTCAGCAATCTGTCTAATCCTCCCTTTCGATATCATTGCGGCAACAGGTGCAAAAATGTCCCTGCCGTGAAAACTTGTAGAAGAATTATCAGGTTGCCAGGTTATTTTGTACCAAACAGGGGATTCTGATTGAACTGCGAGAGTATTAAACAACCCATTTTCTGGGCCAACATAAAATTGCTCGTTGGCTTTTAAAACTACTGGCATTCTTTCCCCACCAACACCAGGGTCAATAACGGACAGAAAAACAGTATTTTGTGGGAAGTAACGACTTAATGCTGCCAAAAAATAACTGCTTAACAATGGATTACCAGTTGGTGCATTATCCACCAATCGAATAATTTTAGCTTCTGGCGCGTATTGATAAATTACGGCTTCCATTTGTCCAGTGTAAGGACCAGAAGCGCCAAAATCCGTAAATAACGCAATCATTATTGAAATAAGAAGAGCATTTTCTTCCTATAATGATAGGATCTCAAGTCCTGCATCTCTGGCTAAAGTGGCTTCATTGCCAAACCGTTCTTGAGTTAAGCCAACAAAATCAAATAATTCTGTATCGGCTAATTGCGAAGGAGCGACATTTTTCAGACTGGTGAAAATTGATTCAAGCCGTCCGGGAAATTGGTTATCCCATTGATTCAGCATGGTTTTCATCGCTTGCCTTTGTAGATTCTCCTGTGAACCACAGAGATTACAGGGAATTATTGGGAAATTTTTATATTCAGCGAAACGGGCAATATCTTTCTCCCGGCAATATGCCATTGGCCGAATCACAATATTTTTTTTATCATCACTCAACAATTTGGGCGGCATCGCTTTCAATTTACCAGTGTAAAAAATATTGAGGAAAAAAGTCTCCAGAATATCATCGCGATGATGGCCCAAGGCTATTTTATTGATACCATGTTCTTCGGCATAGCCATATAATGTTCCTCTTCGGAGTCTGGAACATAAACCACAGGTGGTTTTACCTTCTGGGATGACACGCTTAACAACACTATAAGTGTCTTTTTCAATGATATGGTAAGGAACGCCAATAGAATTTAAATAATCAGGAAGCACATGCTCGGGAAAACCGGGTTGTTTCTGATCAAGATTAACTGCAACCAGCTCAAATTGTACCGGCGCTGTTTTCAGCAAATTCAGCAAGATATCCAGCATGGCAAAGGAATCCTTACCGCCCGATAGACAAACCATGACCCTGTCGCCATCTTCGATCATTTTGTAATCGCCAATTGCTCTGCCGACTTCCCTTCGAAGCCTTTTCTGTTGTTTGTTGAATTCAGTTCGGGATTTCCTGATGTTTTCGGCCATAATTTGTAATATGTTCCTTGTCAAATCAGGTTCGAGAGTACGGATGCCCTTTTTAACCCATCAGATTTAGGATAGTTTGAAATTTTCTTCTGATGAGGGTGATTTAAGCGACATGAATTCCCCTCACCGCGCCCCTTCTCCATCAAGGGAAGGATTGGCAAAGTTTTATGTTATCAATTAAATATATCGCTGAAAAATGAGAGTCGCATTGGTGCCGCCAAAGCCAAAACTGTTGGACATAACAGTATTCAGGGTCACATTATCCAAACGTTCTCGAACAATGGGTATGCCTTCTGCAGCAGAATCAAGCTGGACGATATTGGCTGAAGCACTGATAAAATTTTCTTCCATCATCAGTAAGGTATAAATTGCCTCATTGACGCCTGCTGCACCTAAAGCATGTCCCGTCAAAGATTTTGTTGAACTCACCTTAGATACCTGATCAGAACCAAATACTTCTCTCAATGCTTCTAACTCGCGCCCGTCACCAACCGGTGTACTGGTACCATGAGCGTTAATGTAGTCTATTGAACCTTCGACTGTTGCCATCGCTTGCTGCATACAGCGAACTGCTCCCTCACCAGAGGGTTGCACCATATCGTAACCGTCTGAAGTGGCGCCATAGCCAATCAATTCGGCATAAATATTAGCACCACGCGCTTTGGCATGTTCCAGCTCTTCAACAACCAAAACACCCCCGCCACCTGAGATAACAAACCCATCACGGGTTTCATCATAGGGTCTGGAAGCTGTTTCTGGCGTATCATTATATTTGGAAGACAAAGCGCCCATCGCATCAAATAACACTGACATCGTCCAATGGACTTCCTCGCCGCCGCCAGCAAAAACAACATCCTGTTTGCCCAATTGAATCAACTCCATGGCATGACCAATACAATGAGCACTGGTTGCACAAGCTGAAGTAATCGAATAATTAACGCCCTTGATTTTGAATGGAGTAGCCAAACAGGCAGTATTGGTGCTGGACATGGAACGCGGCACCATATAGGGTCCAACTTTTTTTACGCCTTTCTCACGCAAAATATCTGCTGCGGCTACTATATTTGAAGTTGAGGGACCGCCAGAACCCATAACCAAACCCGTTCTCACGTTTGACACTTCGACCTCTTCCAAGCCTGCATCGTCAATGGCTTGTTGCATGGCAATATAATTAAAAGCGGCTCCATCTCCCATAAAACGCTTGACTTTGCGATCGATAAATTCCGTCGTATCAATTTCAATGGCACCATGAATATGGCTACGGAAACCCAATTCGGCATAATCCTCAGCAAAACTTATTCCGGATTTTCCTTCTCTGAGGGAATTAACTACTTCGGTACGATTATTGCCGATGCTGGAAACGATTCCCAACCCGGTAACTACAATTCGTTTCATAATAATTTTCTCTAAAAATCAGACGTAGAGGTAAATAGTCCTACGCGCAAATCAGTTGCTTCGTAAATCACTTTGCCATCAACTGACATTGTGGCATCGGCAATCCCCATGACCAGTTTTCTTAAAATCACGCGCTTCATGTCAAGATGATAGACTACTTTTTTGGCAGTAGGCAAAACCTGACCGCGGAATTTCACTTCTCCAGCTCCCAACGCCCGGCCTTTTCCTGGTCCTCCCATCCAACAAAGAAAAAAACCTACCAACTGCCACATAGCATCCAGCCCTAAACACCCCGGCATAACTGGATCGCCTTGGAAATGACAATCAAAGAACCATAAGTCAGGGTTGATATCCAGTTCAGCAATAATTTCCCCTTTGCCGTATTTTCCACCCTCATCTGAAATATGCGTAATCCGGTCCATCATCAACATATTGGGAAGAGGAAGTTGCGCATTTTCTGGGCCATATAACTCACCTCTGCCCGATTTTAATAATTCTTCGCGCGTAAAACTTTGCTGCTTCTGCATGGAATGTGTTCCTGAAATAACTAAACAAACTTAGTATTATCTTACAGAAAACAAAAAAAATCAGCTCTAATTTCCCCCAAAAAAACTTGTGTTTGACTATTCCCCGAATTTCCATCAGGTAATTAATCACAAAATATCTACGCTTACTTTCAAAATGGCATATTTTTGTCAGTACATACGGACTGAAAGAAGATATACAGATTTTATCTGGCCATCTCTTCCAACAACACCATTTGAGCTTGAAAAGGCTTTTCCCCCTTTGGTTGCATGTGCAGATAACTACCGTCATTTTGTAAAATCCAGGCCTGCGAATCATCTTTGAGATAACAATCCAGATCATGCATGATACGCTCACGAAGCTTAGGGTTCTCGATAGGAAAACAAGTCTCCACACGGCTAAACATATTACGGTTCATCAAATCTGCACTAGCCGCATAAATCTCAGGATTCCCGTCATTTTCAAAAACATAAACGCGACTATGCTCCAGAAACCGTCCGATAATGGAGCGGATCTCAATTTTCTCAGAAACACCTGGTATTCCTGGCTTTAAACAACAAATACCTCGTACAATCAATCTTATTTCAACACCCGCCCGTGATGCCCGATAAAGTGCCTGGATTGCTTGCTCTTCTACGATAGCATTCACTTTGATGATAATCCGCGCCGGCTTGCCAAGCTTGGCATTTTTAGCTTCTCTTTCAATTTTTTCAATCAATCTTTTGTGTAGCGTAAATGGTGATTGCAGAAGCTTATTTAACCGGGTCACTTTCCCTAAACTGGTTAACTGAACAAAAATTTTCCTGACATCCTCGCCCAATTCTTTGTTACATGAAAAAAGCCCATAATCAGTATATAAACGTGCGGTTTTAGAATGATAATTCCCTGTTCCCAAATGGATATAATTGCGCAGTCTTTTTCCTTCTTTCCTTAACACCAAACACATTTTGGCATGGGTTTTATAACCCACTACACCATAAACCACATGAACAGCAGCATCTTGCAATCGCTCGGCCAAATCAATATTTGCCTGCTCATCAAATCGCGCCCGCAGTTCAATAACCACAGTAACCTCTTTTCCCTCACGAGCTGCCTTTACCAGAGCTGCGACAATAGCAGAATCGGTTCCGGTTCGATACAGGGTTTGCTTA
Source organism: Methylomonas sp. (assembly GCA_026990815.1). Classification (GTDB taxonomy): domain Bacteria; phylum Pseudomonadota; class Gammaproteobacteria; order Methylococcales; family Methylomonadaceae; genus JALSJK01. The sequence goes on from JALXCS010000075.1 coordinate 17,730, forward strand.
ATTGCCAATACATATGGGTCTATTGCAGCTTGCCGGACAAAATCAATAACCGGGCTAAAAGACTCAAAAGGATGATGCAACAAAATATCCTGCTTTTTGATGGCGTCAAAAATATTCTGACTTTTTGCCAGAATAGCTGGAACGGAAGGTTTAAAAGCTTTAAATTTCAAATCAGGACGATCGATCAAACTATAAATTGCTTGTAACCGATTCAAATTTACCGGACCATTTACCTTAAAAACACGTTCCTTGTTCATCGCAAATAAGGAGCGTAAAAATTCAATCGTGTCTTCAGGGCAATTGGCGTCAATTTCCAATCTCACTTCATCGCCATAGTTGCGCATCGCGAGCTTACCCTCAAGGGCATCCAGCAAATCATCAATAGCTTCATCATCAACAAATAAATCACTATTTCGAGTTACTCGAAACTGGTAACAACCTTTTACAGTCATGCCAGTAAATAATTCCTCAACAAATTCATGGATGATCGATGATAAGAAAACAAAATCATGTGGTCCACTGTCAGTCAAATCCTCAGGCAACTGAATAATTCTGGGTAATGCTCGTGGAGCCTGCAAAATAGCTCTACCGCTGTTGCGGCCAAAAGCATCCTTGCCTGTCAAAGAAATAATGAAAGTTAAACTTTTATTTAAAATACGCGGAAAAGGATGAGCTGAATCCAAACCAACAGGCGTCAAAATAGGCATTAAAGCCTCGTAAAAATACTGCTGTAGCCAGGCCCGCTGGGAATCAGTCCAATCTCTTCGTCTGATGAAACGGATATTTTCGGTTTCTAGTGCCGGAAGCAAAACCTCATTAAGAATATGATATTGATTTGCCACCAGTTTATTAGCTTTCCTGGAAATCAAAGTCAGCTGTTCAGCAGGCTTCAGCCCATCGATGCTAACTGATTCAGGATCCATTTTAGCCATCTGTAAAACACTGGCTACTCGAACTTCATAAAATTCATCGAGATTGGAACTGGAAATGCAAAGATAATTAAGTCTTTCCAATAATGGAATAGTCTCAATTTCCGCTTGCGCTAAAACCCGCAAATTAAATTCCAGAAGACTGGATTCTCGGTTTAGATAATACTCTGGATTTAACAATTCTTTGTTATCGTTCATCTTGTCTTTCAAGTCATCCTTCCTTTAATCAAAACGTGTCGATCACTTACTTGCTGCACTTCAAAATTTAACTCTGCCATAGCTAATTGAAAATTAATTTCATCAAGCGTGAAAGCTGCCAGCAGGGAATGATAAAAATCGTGTTTGAGAATATCAGACTCATCATTTGCATATTTTTCAACCAGTTTTTGTGCTGTTTCTTCATTAACAGGACGCAATAAATCCATAACTGTAATATTGCCACCCTCTCTCACGCATTGCTTTATGGTATTCCAAAGCACTTGCGGATCGGGCAAATGATGTAACAAGCTATTACTAAAAATGACATCATAACTTTCAAGAGGACTAGGTAATGGCAATTTAGCATGAACAAAGTTAACTCGCTTAAGCAAGGTATTCGGAATCAAGTTTTCCCCATACTTCAGCATTGCCCTGGAGCCATCAAGCGCATCAACTCGGCATTTTGGAAACTTTCTGGCAAATCTAAAACTAATATCCCCGGGCCCACATCCTAAATCCAACGCTTTTCCAGAAAAATCCAATCCGACATCATGACAGACCTGTGTTACAAAATAATGATGAGACTCAGAAAAATCTGCCTCGGCATAAGCCTTTACTTGTTCCGGGTCCTCCATCAATTCAGGTTCCAGTTTTCTATCCACTGACAAACCCTCTGTTTCCTTGTAAGCCACCAGTATGGATAGCAATAATTCGCTGACCGGCTCTAAAAAAACCTTGCTCAATCAAGTCATAAATTCCATACAGCATTTTCCCGGTATAAACCGGTTCCAGCTCAATTCCAGTTTGTTTTTGAAAATAATGAATAAAATTGATTAGCTCAGGCTGAGTGTTGGCAAACCCTCCAAAGTGATAATCGTGATTAATTAGCCAGCTATTGTCAGTCATAATATGACGTTTTAGTAATTTCTGAACATTTTGCTCTAAAAAAGACCGGCCTTTTAATGCCGCAAATCCAATAACTATTTTCCGCTTCTGAACAGTGTCAATCAGACCGGCCAAAGTCGTTGCTGTCCCACAGGGAACACACAACACATCAAAAGGAATATTAATTTCTTCAATTATTTTTGCTATCCCTTGCAAAGCATATTTTACAGCTCCTCCTTCTGGCAGCCAATATTCGTTTGGTTGTTGCATTGGTATTTTGCAAACATCTCTTAATTCCCGATAACTTGACCGGGAAATAAACTTGAGTTGCATACCCCATTCATGACAATCCTTGAGTGTCGGGTTTAAATGCTTCGGTTTTTCGCCTCGAACAAATGCAGTTGTAGTAACATTTAAAACCTTACCAATATAAGCCAATGCATGAAGATGATTAGAATATTGACCTCCCATACTGACAATAGAATCGTTATTATTTAATAGGGCATGATGCAGAACATATTTCAATTTACGCCATTTGTTGCCAGAAACAATAGGATGCAGCAAATCGTCACGCTTGATCCATAGTTCGGTTTTGTGCTGCCGTAAAAAAGGATCACAAACATTAGTTAATGAAGAACGCTGTAATTGCAGTTCGAATTCTTCAAGTGTGGCTAATGTTGCTAATTTATTCAATTTGTTGCTGGGATTGCTTGATTGCCCAGGCAATATCAGCTGCCTGTCGATTTTCCTTGACATCATGAACCCGGAATATTTGAACACCATTCATAACAGCAATTGTGGTTGTTGCAGCGGTTGCCGTTGCCAGTTCCGTTGGCTCCGAAACATTACAGATTTTACCCAGGAAGCCTTTGCGGCTGGTTCCAAGTAAAACCGGGAAATCAGTAGCTACGAATCGTTGCAGAGCAGCGAGTAAATCAAAATTATCCTGTTTCCGTTTGCCAAAACCAATCCCTGGATCAATCGCAATATTTGATTTTGGAATTCCTGCTTTTAACGCAGCTTGAATACGCTGCTCAAGAAATACCAGGACTTCATCAACCACTTCCTGATAATAAGGCTGGTCTTGCATATTTTTGGGTTTTCCTTGCATGTGCATCAAGATAATTGGCGTATTCCGTTCTGAAGCGAGCTTCAAAATAGTTTCATCATCACGTCCAGCTGAAATATCGTTAATCATATTGGCGCCTGCATCAAGTGCAGCCCTGGCAACTTTTGCTTGGGTAGTGTCAATACTGATCGGTATTTCAACAGAAATGCTTTCCCGAATTGCCTCAATCACCGGAACTACTCTTCGGATTTGCTCATCGACAGAAACTGCATCAGAACCGGGTTGCGTCGATTCTCCGCCAATATCAATGAGGTCCGCGCCTTCATCAATCATGGCGATAGCTTGTCGAATTGCGGCGCCAACGCCAGTAAATTGACCGCCATCGGAAAAACTGTCCGGGGTGGCATTTAGAATTCCCATAATCATTGGCTTATCAATTTTTTTAAACATACCCGTGCCTAGCAGCAAAGCTTTGATTTTGAAACTGGATCATTAGTATATAATATTCACCCGGTTAATATTGAAGACACTCATGGGAAAATCTCGTCTTGCCTGGGCCATCACTGGCTCTGGCCATTATATTGAAGAATGCCTGGATTATGTGCTCACTCTGGAAGATGTCGACCTATATATCAGCCAAGCTGGCGAGGAAGTATTAAAAATGTACCGCATTGACATTAAAAAACTTCGTGAAAACATGCCGGTTTATCGTGATAAGGCTGCTTCTGCCCCCCCTGTTGGACTGTTTTACAAAGGCTATTATCACACATTTGTGATGGCGCCAACGACATCCAATACAGTTGCTAAATGTGTATTAGGAATTGCCGATTCACTCGCAACCAATCTCTACTCACAAGCAGGCAAATGCCGGATTCCCAGTATTGTTTATCCCTGCGACATAGCTCCAGAAATGGAAACCACCGCCCCGGGAGGAAAAGTGATGGTTTACCCCCGCAAAGTTGATCTGGAAGCCACAGATAAATTACGTGGCTTTGAATATACCCAAGTAGTCGAAAGCGTTGAGGAACTCGTTGAAGCAGTCAATAACAGATTACAATCACAAAACCGCGCTCAAGCTGAAACAAGTGAAAAACCTACATGACTGAACATATCCTATTTCTGACCGGAAAACTTGCTGAAAAACAGTTGCGCCAGATTCTTGAAAAAATACAGCCTGATTTTTCCTGGACCATTCATCAACTTGGGGTTAAAGTTGCCGCTTTGATGACTGCTGAAATGATTGGCAGACGATTAAAAGACACTTATTCTGCTGACCGAATCATCGTTCCAGGACGATGTCGAGGCGATCTAGAAGCATTGTCTAACAACCTCAGTTTACCAGTCGAACGTGGTCCGGAAGAATTAAAGGATTTACCGCTTTTTTTTGGCAAAGAAGCCCATAAACCGGATCTTTCTCAGTATAAAGTCAAAATTTTTGCTGAAATTGTTGATGCTCCCAAAAGCAGCATCGAAAAAATTATTGAACGCGCCTATTATTTTCAATCTAATGGTGCTGATGTGATAGATATTGGCTGTCTACCTGATACCGATTTCCCCCATCTTGAACAGACCATTCAAACATTAAAGCAACAAGGTTTTACCGTCAGTATTGATTCACTGGAAACCAATGACTTGGTTCGCGGTGGTAAAGCAGGGGCAGATTATATGTTAAGCCTTCATGAATCAACCTTATGGGTTGCCGAACAAGTGCAGGCAATACCCATTGTTATCCCCGAAAAACATGCCGACCTTGCATCATTGGACCGGTCCATTGGAATTTTGCAAAAAAACAATCGTACTTTTATTGTCGATCCGATTCTTGATCCATTACATTTTGGCTTTACTGAATCCATCGTGCGTTATCATCAAGTCAGAGAAAAATATCCTAATATTGAAATGATGCTTGGCTTAGGCAATATTACCGAGCTTACTCATGCTGATACCATGGGTATGAATGCCTTGATGCTGGGCATTTGTTCTGAATTAAATATCAATTACATTCTGGCGACCGAAGTCAGTCAACATGCCTGTAACGCCGTTAAAGAAGCAGATCTGGCGCGTAGAATCATGCTAGCAGCAGCAAATCTCAACACCTTGCCAAAACATATTGATTCCGGAATGATGGCACTTCACGAAACTGCACCATTCCCCTATTCTCTATCAGAAATCAAGGATTTGGCTGTGCAAATTACTGACCCCAGTTATCGTATTCAAATCAGCGAGGAAGGAATCCATATTTTTAATCGGGATGGCCTGTATAGCGCAACAGACCCTTTTGGTCTGTTTCCAAATCTAGCTGTCGAAAATGATTCTGGACATGCTTTTTATCTCGGCGTAGAACTTGCCCGGGCAGAAATCGCATGGCAATTAGGTAAACGCTTTAATCAGGATCAGGCTCTGAACTGGGGTTGTGCAGCAAAACCGACTGATGAAACAATCGATGTCCACACCTTCAAACCAGCAGGGACAACATTTAAAAAAAAATAGGTTCATGATTCAAGAGACTATCGTAACGACACAAAACGCCAATGGGCAGGTGCATATTGCGCCAATGGGTGTTCATGTTATGGCTGATGGCTATTTGATAATGCCATTTCGACCCTCAACAACGCTAGAAAACATATTAATCAATAAAACCTTGGTTATTAACTATTGTGATGACGTACGCATTTTCGCCGGCTGTTTAACAGACAGACGTGATTGGCCAGTAAAGAAAACAGAAAAAATTTCCGGATATTTCCTGAAAAATGCATTGGCGCATCAAGAGCTTGAATTGATTAGAACTGAACAAGATCAATCCCGCCCAAAGCTATATTGTAAAACAATCCATACCGTCAATCATGCCCCTTTCTCTGGGTTTAACCGCGCTCAATATTCAGTCCTTGAACTGGCAATTCTGGTTAGCCGCTTAAAAATGCTGCCGTGGGAAAAGATTTCTAATGAAATTGAATATCTAAAAATCGGTTTGGAAAAAACTGCGGGAGACAAGGAACTAAAAGCCTGGCAATGGTTGATGGAAAAAATAGAAACTTTCAGACAGGAGAATAACCACCCATGACTGGATTACTAGCCAGCGTCAACAGTCTTGAAGAAGTCATTATCGCCTTAGAAAATCAAGTTGATATTATAGATTTAAAACAACCTGAAAAAGGTGCGTTAGGCGCCTTGGACATTCAATCGATTTCTCAAATTGTGAAATACGTCAATCACCGGACCCCGATCAGCGCAACAATCGGGGATTTACCTGTGGAGGTTGAAAATATTTTGCACGCAATAAAAAAAACCTCCCAAACTAATGTTGATTACATTAAGATTGGTTTTTTTCCCGGAGGTAAGTGGCTTGAAACGATCAATAGGCTGTCTAGTTTTAGTGCTCCAAAACCAAAATTGATAGCAGTTTTTTTCGCAGACCAACAACTCGATTTCAGCATTATCCCTACCCTAAAAATAGCTGGTTTTACTGGTGTGATGTTGGATACCATGAACAAGAAAAAAGGCTCATTAACTCAGGTCTTACCGATGAAAGTTATCTCAGACTTTGTCGACATCACTAAAAATTTAAAATTACTATGCGGCTTGGCCGGCTCCTTACAGCTGTTTGACATTCCTCGTTTGCTTGATTTAAAACCTGATTATCTGGGTTTTCGTGGTGCAATTTGCCACCAAAAAAACCGCACTGAATCCATCAATGGATTTGCCTTACAAACAATTTACTCATCAATCATTGAATATCAGTCGAACTTAAAAATACTGCAAAAATAAGGTAAAAAATTTAGTAACTATTCAGCCAAAAAAATGAAAAAAGGACTTGACAAGATTTTCCCGAAGTTTTTGAAATTTTAGGAGTATTTGCAAAACCGGACTGAAAGTATCATAACAGGCGATATGATGCGTACTGATAAGTTGCAGTGACTGAAACGATCACAGGGGAGGCCTTGTTTTTTTAATCGCCTTAAAATAGCTTACAGAGCGCAAAATTTCGTTCTGAAAACCCGTGAGATAATAATCTTATGCAAGGTTATCCCCGTACGGGCAATTGAAGATAGAAGGTATTGACGTTGATGCATCAATCAACGTTGTTAAAGAGCTTCTTAAGAAAGAGCGCGACCTATCGCCTGCACTCAGGTCGGCGCTGGAGTTATTGCTGCTGTTGGTCACGCTATTGCTCAATCGGATCACGCTGAATAGCAAAAACAGTAGTCAACCCCCTGCTGCTGACCCAAACCGGAAGAAGCACAGCAAGAAAGGGAAAAGCCAAAGAAAGCCTGGCGGACAGAAGGGGCATAACGGAACCACACTGGATCAGGTCGATGATCCCGATGATCCCGATGATCCCGATGATCCCGATGAAGTGATGGAGTTAAAGGTCGATCGCCGCATCCTGTCGAAGGGACCACAGTATCAGGAGGTAGGCCATGAAATACGACAGGTCATTGATATCGACATTTCACGGTTCGTGACCGAATACCGCGCACAGATTCTTGAAGACGATCAAGGGAATCGGTTTGTGGCATCGTTTCCAGAGGGAGTGAATCGACCGGCTCGAGGGCGTTCAAAATTCTGTGTCAATAAACCCGCTCTATGTTAATTAAAGGATGAAATCTTCGGCGACAAAGAAACAACCTCTTTTGTTAAAGGATAAGCTTGCAG
>JALXCS010000076.1 GCA_026990815.1 Methylomonas sp.
CAGTAACATCGACTACACCCTGGGGGCAAATTTGGAGCAACTGGTTTTAACGGGTGATGCGGATTTAAACGCTGCCGGGAACAGTGCTGCCAACTTACTGTCTGGCAACAGTGGCAATAATCATCTGACCGGCGATGCCGGCGATGACCGGTTGTATGGCCGGGATGGTGATGATCAACTGTTTGGCGGTATTGGAAATGATTATTTGAATGGAAGTAATGGTAACGATTTGCTGGTAGGGAATGTTGGTGACGATACTCTCATTGGAGGACAAGGGGCCGATACCTATATGTTTAATCAAAATACGGGTCGGGATGTCATCACTGATTTTGGTTTAGCTGAAAGTACGGTACAAGATAAATTGATATTTGGCGAAGGAGTCAATAAGACTGACTTGTGGTTCAGTCGACAAAGTAATCATTTAATCATTGACCGTATTGGCTCCGATGATCAAGTCAGAATCACTAACTGGTTTTCGGACCCAAGTTATCAAATTGAACAAATCAGTGTACAAAATGCGGTCTTACAAAATAACCAGGTCGTCAATCTGGTAAATGCCATGGCGTCCTTCAATGTTCCTGTTGGATCAGGGGCTATTGTGCCTCAGGATGTTCAGGAACAACTTGCGCCGGTATTGGCAGCGAGCTGGACGACAACCTAGAAGGACTTAGAGTGGATGGGTATTGAGAATTTTTGCTCGGGTCTTTGTTAAAAGATCCGCAAACCCTACAACAAGGAAAAATCTTGACAGACAGCAGAAGTAATGATTCCGGGCTGAACGGATTGATTCTGATTGCCCGATATTTTGGTTTACCCGCCAGCCCTGATTATTTAACGCATCAATTTGGACAGCCGGGAAAGAAATTTTCCTCAGGTGATATTATTCGTGCCGGGCGCGGTTTGGGATTGAAAGTGCGTACAATACGCAGCAACTGGGAGCGTTTGAATAAAACCTCCATGCCGGTTTTGGCGCATAAACAGGATGGTGGTTATTGTATCCTTGCAGGGCTGAAAGAGGATCAGATATTGATTCATGATCCTTTGCAGAAAAATCCGCAAACTCTGACTCGAAAAGATTTTCTGGATAACTGGAGCGGGGAATTAATTTTATTTGCCAAAAGGGCATCATTAACTAACCGGGGGGGGCGATTTGATATCAGTTGGTTTGTTCCTGCGCTGCTGAAGTATAAAAAATTATTTCTGGAAGTTTTGCTGGCTTCTTTTTTTCTGCAGTTGTTCGCCTTGATGACACCACTGTTTTTTCAGGTCGTCATTGACAAAGTTTTGGTGCATCATGGTTTAACGACCTTGCATGTTTTGGCGCTTGGGCTTTTAGCACTGTCTTTGTTTGAAGTTATTCTATCTGGATTAAGAAGTTATTTGTTTTCGCATACGGCAAACCGGGTTGATGTGATGTTGGGCGCCAAGTTATTCGGGCATTTACTTAATTTACCGGTCGCCTATTTTGAAGCACGCCGGGTTGGGGATTCGGTAGCGCGGGTCAGAGAACTGGAAAGTATCCGCAATTTTTTAACGGGCTCCACACTGACTTTGGTCATTGACTTGTTTTTTACGGTGGTGTTTTTTGTGGTTTTGTACAACTACAGTCCCTTGCTGACGGCTATTGTCGCTGGCTCTATCCCCTTTTATATCATTTTGTCGTTATGGGTAACGCCCATACTACGCAGGCGACTGGATGAAAAATTTAACCGAGGTGCGGAAAACCAGGCTTTTTTAGTCGAATCCATTACCGGCATTTCAACGCTTAAAGCCATGGCGGTTGAACCACAGATGCAACGGCAGTGGGGCGAGCAATTGGCGGGTTATGTGAGTGCCAGCTTCAAGGCTGGCAATCTTGGTAATATTGCCAATCAGGTTGCTGGTTTTATCAGCAAGGTGACAACGGTGTTGATTTTATGGTTTGGCGCCAGCAGTGTTATTCGAGGCGATCTGAGTGTCGGGCAGTTGGTCGCCTTTAATATGATCGCCGGACGCGTGACCAGTCCCATTCTTCACTTGGTACAATTATGGCAGGATTTCCAGCAGGCCGGCATTTCATTAAACCGTTTGGGCGATATTCTAAATAGTCCGGCAGAACCCGGTTATAACCCGGGGCGGGTCTCTTTACCGCCAATGCAGGGGGCAGTTGAATTTGAGCAAGTGAATTTCCGTTATGCGCCAGATCAACCCGAAGTTTTAAAAAATATCTGTTTAAAAGTCTCTCCGGGGGAAGTTATCGGAATTGTCGGTCATTCCGGGTCTGGTAAAAGTACGCTGACAAAACTGATTCAACGATTGTATGTTCCGGAATCCGGAAGGGTTTTAATTGATGGAATTGATCTTGCAATGATAGAGCCGGTATGGCTTCGGCGTCAAGTGGGTGTGGTGTTGCAGGAAAATTTTCTATTCAATCGTTCGGTGCGTGATAATATTGCCTTGAGTAATCCCGGTATCAATATGGAACAAGTGATCCAGGCAGCACAAATGGCAGGAGCACACGAATTTATTCTGGGATTACCGGAAGGTTACGATACTTTGGTCGGTGAACACGGTTGTAATTTATCAGGCGGTCAACGACAGCGTATCGCTATTGCCAGGGCATTAATTACCCGGCCTAAAATTTTGCTTCTGGATGAAGCGACCAGTGCTCTGGATTATGAATCAGAACATCTTATCCAGAAAAATATGCGTGCTATTTGTGCCGATCGAACGGTTTTTATTGTTGCCCATCGATTGAGCGCCGTTCGTCAGTGCCATCGAATTCTGGTTATTGAGGAAGGAAAAATTGTCGAGCAAGGGACGCATCAGCAATTATTGCAGCAACAAGGCTATTATGCGCGATTGCATGCTTATCAGGCAGGTATCAGTGCCTGATTCTAAATTTCATATTGAAACTAAATATTATCAGATTCATACGATTTTGGTGAATTTATGAGCAGATTGGTTCTACTTGATGAGAACATTGCATTTTTAATGTAAATAATACGATGAAACCAAGTGAGGAACACCAATTTTTACCTGCGGTTTTAGAAATACAGGAAACCCCACCATCACCTGTCGGTCGCGGTATTATCTGGGTGATTATTATTTTTTTTATCAGTGCGTTGGTTTGGGCAATTTGGGGTAAAGTGGATATTGTTGCGGTTGCATCGGGGAAAATCGTTCCTGATGGCCATGTAAAAATCATTCAGCCGCTGGAAATTGGCACCGTAAGTGCTATTTATGTTCATGAAGGCCAATTGGTAAAAAAAGATGAAATTTTGATTGCGCTTGATACCAGTGCAATTGATGCGAAGATCGATCAGTTGAGCAATGAACTTGATTTTTTTGAGCATCAGCAAAAACGCTTGCATTGGTTGATTCAATATATCAATACCAATCAGGAACCAGCTGATTTCTGGGATGACTCGGTATTACAAAGTCAGTGGCAGACATACCAGGATCAACTTGATACGCTTCATTCGGAACAACAAAAAATTACAGCCGAATATGCAGCCGCCAGACATCAAATGGAGAAGTTGACGGCGATTCTACCAATTATCACTCAGCGCAGCGCCAGTGAGAAAAAACTTGTCGAAAAAAACATGTTTCCTCGTCAACAATATCTTGAAACTGAGCAGCAGCGACTGACAGCTTATTATGATCTGGAAAGTCAAAAAAACCGGGTGACAGAACTACAACAAACCCGGTCAGAAATTACCGCAAGAATACGTCACACACGGAGTGAATTTATTAAAAGCAATTTGGAAAAAAGTGAAGAAAACAAACGGCAAATTCATCATATTGAGCAGGAACTGGTCAAATCCCGTTTCCAGCTAAAAGCACAGCGCCTTGTCGCCCCAATTGACGGCATCGTACAACAACTGGAAGTGTATACAGTGGGTGGCATTGTTACGCCAGCTCAACAATTGATGATTATTGTACCGCAACAGGCCCAATTGGAAGTGGAAGCATATGTCGAGAACAAAGATATCGGATTTGTTCATGAGGGGCAGTTAGCCGTGATAAAGCTTGATGCCTTTCCATTTACCAAATATGGTACCTTGAAAGGTAGGGTCATAGATTTATCGGATGATGCAGTGAGCGATGAAGATCAGGGTTTGGTCTATAAAGCGCGAGTGGGTCTTAAACAGCCGTATATAATGGTTGATGGCAAACAGGTAAAGCTTGGTCCGGGTTTGGCTGCCAGTGTTGAAATTAAAACCGGGCGGCGTCGGTTAATTGAATTTTTTCTGGCGCCATTATTGAAATATAAGCATGAGAGTATTCGGGAGAGGTGAGTCAAAATAACCATAAAGAGGTAAATCTAAGAAATGCTGGCCGTAGGGACTCATCATTAAAGGGGCAATTGGTAGCTAATTCCTATTTTTTTTCCGAAAGCCGAAACACACATCCTCAAGAATTATACTGACCGCAGGAATCAAAACCAGACTCACCAGTGTGGCAAAAAGAATTCCGTAACCCAAGGAAACCACCATTGGAATCAGAAATTGCGCCTGGGTATCTTTTTCAAAAATTAATGGCATCAGGCCTGCAAATGTTGTCAGTGAAGTTAACATAATGGCGCGAAAGCGGTCACATCCGGCCTGGATGATGGCGGTTTTGGTCTGCCAGCCGTTGTCTCGCAGGGTATTAAACCTGTCTATTAATACCAGGCTGTCATTGACCACAACGCCAGCCAATGCCAGCATTCCTAGCAGGCTGTTAATACTCAGGTGCATGCCCATCAGCAAATGACCTAATAATGCGCCCATTAGGCCAAAGGGAATGGCCAATATCACAACTAATGGTTGAAAGTAGGATTGAAAGGGGATAGCTAGCAAAGCATAGATACAAACAAAAATGAAGATGCTGCCGAGCATCAGACTATGGAAGGATTCTCGTTGTTCTTTGGCTTCGCCCTCTTGTGAATAACGGACATCAGGATATTTTTCTAGTAATTTCTGCATGAATTTATCAATTTCCTGTTTGATGCGATTAGCATTGCCTTTTTCCTTGTTGATATCCGCCCGGACATTGATAGACCGTCTTCCGTCAACGTGCAAAATAGCAGTTGGTCCTCTGCCATATTTGATTTCCACGACATCGGAAAACGGCAACTCAGCGCCATTTTGGGTACGGATCAACATGGATTCCAGGTTGTTAAGTGATTTGCGTTCCGATGCTGGATAACGCAACATAACTTTGACATCTTCTTTATTTCTCTGAATACGTTGTACTTCCAGCCCATAAAATGCTTGCCGCACTTGTGCAGCAAGGTCTTGCAGACTAAGACCTAATAATTCTGCCTGCGGTTTAATCGTTAGTTGAATTTCCTGTTTTCCTGATTCCGCATTATCGTATATGTCGTTAATGTCCTGATAAGTTGTCAATAGTTGTTTGATTTCTTCAGTAATAGCCTTCAATTGTTGCAAGTTGTCAGATTGAATCTGAATGTCAATCGGATTTAATCGGTGTCCGATTTCTGAACGAAAACTCAGTTCTTCTACGCCTGGAATAATACCAATCATTTTTCGCCACTCGCGAGTCAGTTGGGAGACGGAAATGTAAGGTTGGCGTTTTTCAGGTGGAACCACTTCAAATCTTATCTTGCCAAGATGTGGTTGAGCGTTGCCTGCACGCGATGGATAGCCTGCAATAGAATAAACGGCTTTAATAATGCTGCTGCCGGTTTCTTCATTGATGTATTTTTTTTGTAACTGATAAGCGGCTTCAGCAATTTGCCGGGTATATTTTTCGGTGAGAGCAAATGGGGTGCCGACTGGAAATTTCAGGGTAGCTGTGGCAACTTCACTTTCCACTCGGGGGAAAAAGGTAAAAGCAAGGCGGCCACTGGCAACCAGGCTAAGCAGGATGATTGTTAATCCGATAAAAACAGCTAGAGTTAAATAACGCTGATTAATGACTTTTTCCAGAAATGGTTGATAGATTTCTTGAATAAATTGATTCAGAAAACCGCTGCAATGGTTCTGGATACGGCAGAGCCAAGATTTTTTTGCCTTGTCGGATAAAGGGCGAATGTTTTTTAAGTGAGCTGGCAGGATTAATTTTGTTTCTAATAGTGAAAATAATAAAGCCGGAATAACAACTAAAGCGATTGAGGCGAAGATTTTGCCACGGCTGCCTTCGATATTTAGCATGGGTAAAAATGCAACCACAGTTGTCATCACTCCAAAAGTCACCGGCACGGCAACTTCTTTAACCCCTTGGATGGTTGCCTCAACTGGATTGTCTGTCATTTCCAGGTGGGTTGCGATATTTTCTGCAGTTACAATTGCATCATCAACAATAATGCCAAGCACCATGATGAAAGCGAACATACTGGTGACATTAATGGTGACATCCATTAGCGGCATAAGTGCAATAACACCAAAAAAACTGACCGGTATCCCTATGCAAACCCAAAATGCGATTTTTAAACGTAAAAACAAAGTTAGCAAGATAAAAACCAGAATGCCTCCCTGGAAAGCACTGCTGAGTAATAAATTAATGCGGCCCTTAATGATTTTTGAGCGGTCCCGCCAATAACTCAGATTTACTGAAGAAGGGAGGCGGTCCCGTGCTTCCAGAATATATTTCTTGACTGTTTCTGCAATTTCAACGGCATTTTCAACGCTGACCCGAGTCACATCAACCATTAACGCGGGTTTACCCTGGTATCGAGATGTCACCTGGCCTTCAACAAATCCATCTTTTATCTCGGCAATTTCTCCCAATGTTAGACGTATTCCATCATTACTGGTATGAATGACGATATTTGAAAACTCCTCTTGTGAATATTTCAGGCCGCGGGAACTAAGCATAATATCACCGCCCTGAGTTCTGATTTGTCCGGCAGGAATATCCACAGAACTGCGTCGAATCGCTTCTGCTATTTCATTGAAGGTCAGCTCGTAGCGGTTCAGGTTTTGTTCGGAAATTTCAATGGATATCTCATAATTCAGGGCGCCAACCAATTCAACCTGACTAATGCCGGGTTTAGAACGCAAATCATCTGCCACTTTTTCTGCGGCGCGCCTTAATTGACGTTGTTCAAGATCGCCGGAAACTACCACGCTGATGACATCAATATTACGCTGGTTCAGAGTAATGACTGGAGGTCGCATTTCTTCCGGAAACGTTTCTATGCTGTCAATGCGGTTTTTGATATCTTCCATGATTTCTCTTTCACTGAAACCGTGGGCTATTTCAACCTCGATATTGCAAGTGCCTTCCAGTGCTGTCGCCAGAATCTGTTTTATTCCGATCAGATCAGAGATCGCCTGTTCTATGCGAGCCACCACATTCTGTTCCATTTCAACCGGAGTTGCTCCTTCGTAGGAGGCTCTGATGTTGACGGTATCGGTATCGAAACGCGGCAGAATTTCCATCGGGATTCTGGGGTACGAATAAATTCCTGCCAGAATGATCAGCAGCATCAATAAATTAGCCGCGACATCATTGTAAGTAAACCAGCGGATCAAGCTTGTCATTAAAGTTATTCCCGATTTGGCGTCTGGTGCTGATTTTTCTTGATTATTGGTGAAACAGGCATACCTTTCGCAGTTGATGCAACAGGCGTGATGCAAAGTAAATCTCCTTCCTTAACGCCGTCAGTAATGATGATGACCTGATCATTTTGCCAAATTGGTTTGATCTGATGAGCCAAAAGTTTTTTATGTTTATCGACCAACATAATTTGCGAGTTTTCCCTGACTGCTGTTCTGGGGATGACGAAGATATTTTTCAGTATTTTAGCTTTGATCTTGGCTTCTACATACTGGCCTATTTTTAGCGGTGGTTTGTGGG